>JAJFHW010000042.1 GCA_021775385.1 Hyphomicrobiales bacterium
AGCGGTAATTACACCAACACAACTCCCATTTTCAATTATCAAATCATCTACAGGCTGAGAAATAACATATAGATTATCCTGAGCTAAGATCTCTTCCTGCATAGCTGAACGATAAAGATCGCGATCAGCCTGAGCACGTGGTCCCTGAACAGCCGGTCCCTTGGAACGGTTAAGAACCCGAAACTGAATTCCAGCCTTGTCAATCACTCGCCCCATCAACCCATCAAGCGCATCAATTTCGCGAACCAGGTGCCCTTTACCCAAACCACCAATCGCCGGATTACATGACATCTCACCAATGGTTTCAAACTTGTGGGTAATGAGGGCAGTTTTTACACCCATGCGAGCTGAGGCACTGGCAGCCTCTGTTCCAGCATGTCCACCACCAACAACAATCACATCAAAAGGATCATCCTTTTGTACATCATCCTTCTGAGAGAGGGGCTCCACAAGCATAGTCATATGCAAAATTCCTTAAAATATAAAATAAACCAGAAACTACAATCCAGTGGGGTATCACCTAGAGTTCCAGCTAAAACAAGCTTTGATCAGATCTCAAAATTCCAAAAGTCTGAACCAAAGATCTCCTTTACATACTATATGAAAAGGCATGCAGACACAGTCTAATATCATCCGTCTAATCTTATTTGAGCTCAAGAACTGATCTTTATATTCTAACAGCCCAACGCAATCAACCAATCTGTGAATACCAATTGAATACAAACACAAGACAAAGCTCTGTAATAAACATGGTAAATAAGATAAATACAATTAAACGTCGTTCAATTAAGTCTATGAAACTACTAATAGTCTTGATGAGAAATCCCATACTCAAGAAACAGTATGTTTCACGTGAATCATTATTTGAAAAAAAACTGATGTTAGAAACGAACAGATCCTAGGTTCTTTGCCAGGGATACGGTAGTAGACATAATTAATCTCAAAATAATACCTCAACTGTTTCACGTGAATCATTTCACAACATGAAGTGAGGATTAAGAGGGATTACTCAATTAGTGTTCTTCTCATGTGGTTTTCGAATTTTAACTTTTACCGCTGCCTCTTCAGTCACCCATGTCCAGTCATTTATCTAATTAACGTAAGTGTTCTTTTTATCCTTAGATAATACAAAATGGGTTAGCTGACCTTTCTGTAACATTAATAGACGGTCTTGCGATTTTCATAGTGTATAAAGGTCATCTTGTTTCACGTGAATCATTTCTAGAAGTCTTAGTTGTTGAGTTTTAAAATGGATGATGTTTAAAGAAATCAGGTTCAGTTGTAGCCCGAAAAGCTATGCAGTATTTTGATTTGCTATATCGTTAAGAAACTCATTTTGATGGATCAAAATATCGACTGGTTAATTACCATTCTTGAATTCTTTTAAGCATCAGTGCAAAACTAATTTAACTCATCTCTGGAAGGTCGAATGGAAAATAATCTGTGAGCTTATCTCCTGTTTTTTGTTTCACGTGAAACGAATGAAATGAGCTAATTCTCATAGAATACACAAGACGGCCCCATTAGGGATGCTGATGAGCTGTTAGATCGCTTGTTAACCATTTGTTAATATTTAAGACCTGAAATTGAACCTCCCCACAATAGTCTACAGCCAATAAAATGGGACAAATTTTATAATGAAATTCAGAGATACTTGATGTCAATTCCACGTGAAAAAATGAGTTGATCATCTAATTTTTAAAACTTACCCCCTCAAACCCCATAAATCCGATTTAGATTTTTCCAAAAAATGCCCGCGGAAAAATGGAATCTTTCTTCCAAAAAATGGGGAGGGAGTCATAAAAAGTGGGGAGGGAATCTGTTTTGCTAGGGAGGGAGTCAATTTTGTTAAAAATTTGGCGAAAAGATTCCTCCCCACCACAAATTTTTCATGTTTCACGTGAAACATTCATCAAGCTGACTCAATTCAATTTACCATCAGCGACCATAGAAATTCTGTGGCATTTAAGACTCACCACCTGCCATCCTATTTACCAATACAAAATTCAACAAAGATTTTATCAAGTACATCTTCAACATCAACCTTACCTACAAGACGACCTAATGAAAATGCCGCCTGCCTAAGATCTTCAGCACGAAGCTCTGTATCAGAGAGATCCCCTTCAACAAAATTTCCAAGTTCAACTGAACATTTTTTTAATAGTTCACGGTGCCGTTCACGGGTTATAACCACTGTCTCACCCTGCCCCACTCTCTCTTTTACAACCTTAGAAATCCGTGATGCTAAATCATCTAAACCGGCTCCTTCTTGAGCAGAAATTTGAACATCCACTAACTCAGATTTTATATCTGGGAGAAGAGCTAAATCGCACTTATTCCAAACTCTCAAAACAGGAATTTCTTCATTAAAATTTTCATCAGTTAATTCAAACTGAGGCTCCGTTCCATCAATCAGAAACAAAATTAATTCAGCCCTATCAGCTTGCTCAAAACTGCGGCGAATACCTTCAAGTTCAACCTTGCTTTTGGTCTCACGAATTCCAGCTGTGTCAGTTACAATGACGGGCAAACCATCAATGTCCATTCGCACTTCAATCACATCACGAGTGGTCCCTGCCTCATCAGACACAATGGCAACATCACGTTTGGCTAGTGCATTTAATAAACGAGATTTCCCTGCATTGGGCGGTCCAACAATAACAACACGAAATCCATCTCGAACAATTTCACCACGCGAACCATCATTCAAAAAATGATCAATCTTGGTTTGTAGGGCTAGAACAGTAGGAAGTGCCTCACCAGCAATATCTTCTGGAACGTCAGCTTCATCAGAAAAATCAAGAGCTGACTCAACAAGTGCAATCGCGTAGATCAAATCTGAGCGCCAGCCTTCATAAAGTTTAGAAGTTTCACCACCAAGTTGGGTTAACGCTTGAGACTTTTGCCCCAAAGTATCAGCAGCAATTAAATCCGCTAAACCTTCCACCTCAATTAAATCGAGCTTTCCATTCTCAAACCCACGCCGAGAAAACTCACCTCGTTCAGCCATACGACAATTTTGAAATGTACTAAGCTTAGCTAAAACCGAAATGATAACAGCTCGGCCACCATGAATATGAAATTCAACAACATCCTCACCAGTAAAACTACGCGGCCCTTCAAAATAAAGAACTAAAGCCTCATCGAGAATTGAATTATCTACAGGATCAACCAACCTAGTAAGATGCGCAAAACGATCCTTAGGGATTTTCCCGCAAAGAGAAGTTGTAATCTGTGGCACCTCAGGTCCAGAAACGCGAATTACAGCAACCCCAGTTGGCCCAGCGCCGCTTGATAATGCATAAATCGTTTCCAAACTCATTCCACCCACCTAATAAGACAAAAAACACAAAATCAAACCACGAAAGTCTAATTTAAAATCATTCTAAAGTAGACTAGTCTCCCTCATAATGATCTTTCATTTCACATAGAAGCTATCTAGTACTATACAGAAATTATAAACTTGCCCTTAACTAAAGGTTTCATCACCCATGTCACTGCCCGCAACACCAGCTCTGAACCAACTCGCACAAGAAACCAGTCCTTATCTCCTGGCACATAAAGATAACCCGGTTCATTGGTGGCCCTGGGGTGAAGAAGCCTTAGAAATAGCAAAAAAAAGCAATAAACCAATTATGATATCAATTGGCTATGCTGCCTGCCATTGGTGCCATGTTATGGCAGATGAAAGTTTTGCAGACATCGATACAGCTGAACTGATGAACGAAAAATTCATCAATATTAAAGTTGATAGAGAAGAACGCCCTGATATCGATCATATTTACATGAGCGCACTATCAGAGCTTGGTGAACAAACCGGCTGGCCCCTCACTATGTTTCTTACACCAGAAGGAAAACCATATTGGGGAGGAACATATTTTCCTAAAATCCAAGGAGATGGTCGCCCTTCTTTCAAACAAGCTTTAGAATTCGCTGAAACCATTTTTGTGAAGGATAAAGAGGCCGTAGAGCAGAATTCAGAAAGCCTGACACAACTCATTGCAGCAGAGCGTCCTAAAATGATGGGGCCAGATATCTCTGATGACATCCTACTAAACATGAATCAACGCCTTGGTGATATGATGGATGGCAAACATGGTGGATTAAGAGGCGCGCCCAAATTTCCTCAATATCCAATCTTTAATTTACTATGGCGGATTGGCCAAAGGTTCAATCAAGATAGAGCAAAAACTGCAGTTGAAGCCTTACTAGGATCAGTATTCCAAGGTGGCATCTACGATCATTTAGGTGGTGGTCTTGCCCGCTACGCAACAGACGAGAAATGGCTTGTTCCTCATTTTGAAAAGATGTTGTCCGATAATGCCTTAATGCTCGAACTAGCCATCAATGTATATAAAGAAAAAAAATCACCACTACTAAAACAAAGAATAGAAGAAATCATAAACTGGTTGAAACGTGACATGCTCACAAGTGAAGGTGCTTTTGCCACGTCACAAGATGCAGATAGCGAAGACGAAAAAGGTGAATTCAGCGAGGGCAAATTTTATGTTTGGACAACAGATGAAATCAAAGAACTCCTAAAAGATAATTTCGACTTTTTTGCAAAACACTACGATGTTACCGAAGCAGGAAATTGGCAAAATGTAACCATTCTCAATCGGCTTAAATCCTTTCATTGGTTATCAGATGAAGATGAAGCTAGACTGACAAAATCCAGAAACATTTTATTGTCCGCCCGCAATCAAAGAGTAAAACCAAACTTAGATGATAAGATCTTAGCCGACTGGAACGGCATGGTAATCACATCGCTAACCCTGGCCTCAGACACATTCAACAACCCTGAATGGAGAGATCTTGCAATCAAAGCATATAGTTTCATTAAAAACACAATGGATACAGAAGAAGGCCTTCATCACTCTTATCGCTTAGGTAAATGCTCAAGCCCCGCCATTTACAATGACTATGCGCAAATGACCAGAGCAGCTCTGAGCCTTTATAATTCAACAGGCAATAAAGAATACATTAATGATGCCACAAGATGGACAAACGCACTAAACGAAAATTTTTGGTGTGAAGAATTTGGCGGCTATTTTATCACCGGTAAAAATAGAAACGATGTCATCATTCGTGGTAAAACAGGTGCTGATGAAGCAACACCAAATGGCAATGCTGTCATGATTTCAAATTTGATGGCCCTATATCTTCTAACAGGCGAGGAAGAATACAAAGAAAAAGCCAAAAAAATCGCTCAATGCTTCGGCAACGCAATCGCAAAAAATATCTTCGCTCATGTTGGTCTCTTAGCTGGCTCAATTGATATAATCGCAGCAATACATATAGTTATTATCAAAACAGAAAAAGAAGACAAAGTTGCAAATGAAATGATTGAGATGATCAAACAAGCTCCAGTTTCAGGCCTTGTTATACAGGCCATTGAACAGGCTGAGGTCCTCCCAAAAAATACACCTATAAAAGACAAAAAATTATCCGGCGATAAAACAACAGCCTATATTTGTGTTGGCCAAACATGCCTAGAACCTGTCACAAATGTAAAAGACCTAATAAGCAATTTAAATAAAGCCAAGGAAGCATAAATTCAGTGCAATACAAACCTACTCTGCAAGTTTGAATTTCTCATCTAATGCCTATACTCGGTTTAACTCGTTTGTGCTTGAATCAATTGTGTTCGAGCCATTTGGGTTAAACCATTATAGCCCCAACTATCCCCTGGAACTTCATCAATAACCACATAACTCGCTTCAGCAAGGGGCCCGATAATCTCTTTCAGCATCATAATGCTTTGCTTAATCATCTCAGATTTTTCTTCAGCCGTATTCGTTCCTTCAGTCACTTTAATGTCCATATAAATCACCGAATATGTAGATTTATTCATAGGTATAGAACCAATTGCCCAATGGCCGCCCTCATAGCAATCAATGCGCACTGAAGTAAGTTCGCCCTTTTTATGCATAACATCCTTCATAAGTTTTGTCGTTTGCTGAAATAGTTGCAGTGTCTGCTCCTCAGTAAGCTTACAACCAGAGTGAGTAATATTAATAAACGGCATGATTGATCTCCTCATTTAAAATTCATCTTTAAAAAGCTAAATGAGTTAAATAGATAATAATAGTTTAATATTTTTATGAATTAGATTAATATATTTTATCTATTAATTTAAATGAGTTTAAAAATATGGCTGTGAATTTAGATATGGATTGCCTACGCACATTCATAACAATTAATAATCTTGGAAGTTTTTCTGATGCAGCCGACCATCTTCACCGAACAGCTCCGGCCATTAGTTTACAAATCAAACGGTTAGAAGACCAGCTCGGCACAAAGCTCTTCCAAAAATCAGGTCGTAAAATGATCTTAAGTACAGCAGGAGAAAACCTGCTACATAAAGCCCAGAAAATCCTCGATATAAATGATGAGATTGTATTACGCTTATCAATAAAACCTTTAAAAGGTAAAATAGCCCTAGGTGTAATTCAAGATTATGCTGATACTTTCTTGCCCATGATTTTAAATAAATTTAAATCAACACACCCAGATGTCCACATAACAGTAATCGTTGACAGTACAAAAAATTTAACAGCTCAAATCAAAAAAGGTACACTAGATCTTGCAATTGCGATTGATGATAAATCAAATTTAAAAAAAGAAAAAATAAAGCAAGAAAAAATGGTTTGGCTCTCCAAGCCATCTCTAGAAATCAACCCGAAAGTGCCTCTACCTCTTGTTCTTCTAGATGCACCCTGTACATTTAGAGAAAAAGCAATTGAAGCATTAAATAATCAAGAGAGAAGCTGGGAAATCGTTTTCACAAGCCCAAGTCTTTCAGGTCTTTATGCTGCTATCGACGCCGGTCTCGGCATTACAGCCCGAACGAAACTCTCATGTAATAAAGAAATTGAGCAATCCATCAAAGCTCTAAAGTTACCTAAACTCCCCACGGTTAATTTCGTTATTTATGAAAAAAAGAAACAGAGTGAAAGCTCAGTAATGTTTAAAACAATCATTCAAAACGAAAGCATAAAAATGTATAGACAAAGTATAGATAAATGCTAGCCTTGCCATAAAGTATTCATAACCTTATTGTACAAACTCTAATTTTATAAATGGATTTAGAAAAACCAAGACCCTAATGGAACTTTACACCCAAATCGCAGCCCTACCATATGTCTTTACAAAAGATGAACTTTTGGTCTGCTTAATCACTTCAAGAGAAACGAAACGCTTGGTCATACCTAAGGGCTGGCCCAAGCTTGGAGTCTCATCTCATCAAATGGCCCGAATTGAAGCTGAGGAAGAAGCTGGCTTAATTGGGCAAATTTCAAAAGACTCAATTGGCTCATATTATTATAGAAAAAAACTACATACATTCGCTAACATCACATGTGAGGTCGAAATTTATCCCCTTCATGTTTCTCATCAGCTTATGGACTTTCCTGAAAACAAACAACGCAGTGTTCATTGGTTTAACCCCATTGAAGCCTCAAATAGGGTTGAAGAAAAAGAATTCTCAGAAATTCTTTTAAAAGTTGAAAAAAAACTCACCATCTCAAATAAAAAAATAAAGACCAAAAAAGCCAGTTAAATGCAAAAACGTTCACTAATAATTTTTAATAAATAGATAGCGTTGCATCAAAATTCCCTGTAAATAGACAAAAAATTGGAAGTCTAGAGTGTGTCACTTAAAAGTGGATTCTTAATTTTAAGATAGAGCGGTTGCTGGTGGGCAACTGAAACGCTAAAAATTGACGCATAAAAAAAGAGATAGAGCATATCTCACGATTCCAATAAAAAGCTATATGCTCTTGGTGGGGGAAATTAAAATGACAGATGACAAAAGTCATGCAACTGAGGGCAAAATTTCTATTCAAAAGCCTTCACTAGACAAAGATCTTCACAAATTAAGTAAGATAGAAGACGCAACCCGCTATTCTGCACGCCACCTTGGATCTTCAGGCATAGCCCTTCTATTCCTCGCCATAGCAGGCATCATAGCTGCAACCTTACTTCCAAATCAGCCCCACTCTCTAATCATCATTATCGCAGCTATCATTGGCGGTTATATGGCGCTTAATATTGGTGCGAATGATGTTGCAAACAATGTTGGACCAGCCGTTGGCTCCAAAGCATTAACAATGTTTGGCGCTCTTATCATTGCAGCTGTATTTGAAAGTGCTGGCGCATTACTTGCAGGCGGCGACGTAGTAAAAACCATTGCAAAAGGCATTATTGACCCTTCCTTAGTAAAAGATAGTCAAACCTTCATATGGGCAATGATGGCAGCCCTGCTCTCATCAGCATTATGGGTTAACCTAGCAACTTATTTAAGAGCCCCTGTCTCCACAACACACTCCGTTGTAGGCGGTGTAATGGGCGGCGGTATTGCAGCTGTAGGGTTCAGTGCAGTTAATTGGTCAACCATGGCAGCAATAGCGGCAAGTTGGGTCATATCACCATTTCTCGGCGGCCTTATCGCAGCTATCATATTAGCATTTATCAAAACCTTTATCATTTACCGAGAAGATAAAATAAAAGCGGCCCGTTTTTGGTTGCCCATTCTCATATCACTAATGGCAGGTGTTTTTTCAGCTTACCTAATGACCAAAGGTCTAAAAAAGATCTGGCGCCCATCAAGCAATGAAATCATGATTTATTCATCTCTCATTTTTATCATTGTCTATCTCATCATGTTGCCGACAATAAAAAAACAATCTGAAAATATGGCAAATAGAAACCAGTCACTCCGCACACTGTTTCATTTCCCTCTCATCTGCTCAGCAGCTTTACTTTCTTTTGCTCACGGCGCTAATGATGTCGCAAATGCCGTCGGTCCTTTAGCCGCTATTTTACACGCTGTACAATTTGATAACATTTCAGCAACTGTAAGTATTCCATCATGGGTTATGCTCATAGGCGCTGTAGGCATCAGCTTAGGCTTGCTATTATACGGCCCTCATCTAATTAAGATGGTCGGAGAACAAATCACCAAAATGAACCCAATGCGGGCCTTCTCCGTCGCCCTGGCTGCTGCTATCACGGTGATTATTGCTTCTGCATTTGGTCTACCAGTAAGTTCAACTCATATCGCTGTAGGCGCTGTATTTGGTGTTGGCTTCTTTCGTGAATATTACACTGCGAATAGTAAGCGAAGAAAAAAGTTCATTAAAAAGAATCCCAAAACAACCAAATCTGAAACAGAATTTAATATCGTAAAAAAAGAAATTCAAAGAAGGAAGTTGGTAAGGCGATCTCACTTCATGGTTATTGTAACCGCCTGGATTGTCACAGTACCCGCTGCAGCAGTGCTTTCTGCCACCATATTTTTCTTACTAAATACGTTCGCTCGTTATTGATAAGGTCAGCATTATTCACTCAATTTTTAGCCATCCTCGATAAGCAATTAATCGTCCTAATAACGGCACAGCTAAATCAATATCAAATGCATAGCGCCCCTTCGCGTCTATGAATTCTTTTGTTTGGCTGCGAGGTGCAAAAAATTTCGGCAAAGGCACATTAAAAAACCACCATCGATCGATGCCCCAAAATACTGTTTCATCTTCAATAGTCAAAACAAGCCCAAAACACAAAGGACCAAATCGCTCTCTTAAAT
Organism: Hyphomicrobiales bacterium; assembly: GCA_021775385.1. Lineage (GTDB taxonomy): Bacteria > Pseudomonadota > Alphaproteobacteria > Rhizobiales > HXMU1428-3 > HXMU1428-3. The sequence continues at coordinate 9,587 of JAJFHW010000042.1, forward strand.
AAAAGCGTTCCTCATCAAGTTTATTTTTATCATCTAAAAATAAATACGTACTAAAATAACTCTTTCCAAAATAACGAGACCAACTTTCACCCGAACCTTTTTTCTCAATTACTAACTTAATAGGTACCTTCGAAGTTGGTGGTAAACGAAGCAAAGTTGCAAGAAGCTGTAAAATAAAGCTCTCACCTCGGAGAACTTCAGACTCTCCCTCATACTCATGGTGACCAACTGCCGCATGAAAAATTTGCCAAGGCAAAGGCATAGAGTTAAACCGAGTTGAAAATAGCCGTTGGAATAAAGAAGTTTGATGTTCAGTAAATTCATCCATTCAATCCAACCAATCTCCTATTTAAATTAGCTGTAGGCACAAGGCATACATCCTGCTTCCCAAACAATGCATAACGATTTCTAGCCACACGTTCATAAAAAAAATTGAGTACAAACTTGGGTAAAATTTTTAAAAAAGAAATGAGTTTCCATGGATATCCAACAACATTAAAAACACAAAATGACGCAAACATTTTTTCATATAGAAGCCCATCAACAATCACCAAATTGGTTTCATAGTTTTCAGCATCCAAATTATAGTGTTTATATAATGCTTGCCCTAAAGGAGATTGTGCGGTTGTAAAGACGAATTGTTCTTCTTTATCGCGAGCCAAAACCCATTGAGCGAAAAAAGAACACAAAACACAAACCCCATCAAAAACAATTAAAGGCCGTTTTCCATCCCAATCATAAAGTTCTAACCCATTCATATAACTATAAGATTCGCGTTTCACAGTTGCTCCCTCTCAAAAGTGAAAAATTAAAAAACTACCCATGCGACAGAATGTCGCAAATTTAAATCGTGACAAGGTCTAAATCAATCACTACAAACCGCACCGCTGCTTAAAAAATGGCTGCGTCATCCTCAAAAGACGTTTTCAAGTCACTAAGCAGTGAACCGAAATAACGAGTTTACTATCACTGATTTTAACTTCACAAAGAAGAGATAATGTACAAAAAAACAATCCTTACCGGGATCATCGGTACAGTCATGTTCGTCATGCTGTCTGCCGTTCCATTTGTTAATGTGTTTACAACTCAAGCCCAGGCCGCTGGTGCCAGTACTCGCACTGGATGTTTACCAGGCATCATTAAAAGCCGCCTACATCAAATAAGAAAAAAATTCGGCAAAATAAGAGTAGTTTCTACACACCGCCCAGGCGCGCGGATAGCTGGCAGTGGCAAACGTAGTTATCATGCATCATGCCGTGCAGTAGACTTTCATCCACCACGCGGTAAATACCGAGCCGTCGTCAACTGGCTGAAAAAAGTTCATAAAGGCGGCGTTGGCACATATAGCTGCGGCATGCACCACATTCATCTCGACAATGGGCCTAGAGTGCGCTTTCATCATTGCGTTAACAAACATGGAAGTCCTCTTCGAAAAGGGCGTAAAAAACGCTATTATGCAAAAAAGAAATACAAGCATAAAAAACATTACACAAAACGCAAAACTCATAAAAAACATTATTCACTAGGTGCTAAACACAAAACATATTACCCAGCACCAAAAGGTGTTTATCAAAAAACATATGTTATCTATAACTAGAATATGAAATTTCATTAGGTCACATCTTAAAAATGTGACCTAATTTTTCACCAAAAACTAACAATTTCTGACAAGTTCTTTTAAACTTTACTTAGGTCTAACAATTTCTGACATCCTGTTATTTTCAATTCTCCTATGATTTAAGAACCAAACTTAATAGGAGAACTATCATGAAACTACTCATCGCTTTGCTATTTGCAAGTTTAAGCCTCTCACTCATTTCCAGTTGTTTTGCCACAGAATACAAAGATCAATATGGAACAACCAACCCGGTTGAAGAAAGCATTGAGTTTCAATTAGACAAATTAAGAACATCTCCCCACGATGGAACACTCACTGTCCTGTGCTGGAAAGCTCACGAATTAAGAAAAGCCAGCATGAATAAAAAAGCGCTACCGGTTCTTTTAGAGTGTGCAAAAAGAGGACACGATATATCAATGCTAGATTTAGCAAGTATGTATGAATTAGGTACAGAAGTTCAACAGAGCTACAAACAAGCAGCTAAATGGCTTAAAAAATCAAGCGATCGAGGTTTCAGTACAGCTCAACTATATTATGGAATTGCTCTGTTAACTGGAAAAGGGGTTAAACAGAATATAATCGAAGGAAAATCCCTCATCAAAAAAGCAGCCGCTCAGGAAGATAACCTCGCCATCAATTTAATCAATTCAAATTATGACATTGAAAGTGTCATCCCTGATGGAAATTTAGAAACAAACCAAACTTCAAAAACACTCAATATCAATTAAAACTACGAAGCCCTCACCGATAAAGAGTTTGAAAATTATCATTCAAACTCTTTTCTCCCTTTCAAACCAAACATAGAAAAATTTACAAGTCTAAAAAAAAGAGTAATGTCACCAATACCCATAATTAATGTCGAATAGGTGAGACTTGCTCAATTCACTAACCCTTATTCTCTGTTGTCAATTAGCCGGAGAATTCACAGTCAAAGCCACAGGTATAACCGCACCAGGTCCTGTTATCGGCATGATCTTTTTACTGATAATCCTATTAATAAAAGGATCAGTCCAAGAAGATTTAGAAACAACAGCAAATAGCTTATTAAGCAATCTCTCGCTTCTGTTTGTTCCAGCTGGTGTTGGTCTAATGTTGCACTTTCAATTGATTGGCAAAGAATGGCTTCCTATCACAATTTCACTAATCATCAGCACAATTCTAACCATCGCTGTTACAGGGCTAATGATGGTATGGCTCACCAATAACAATCTAGATGAAACTACCAACAAGCATAAAACTGACAATAAAAAAGAAAGCTCAAATTAATGAATGAGTTCAGTGAAATTTGGGTTTACTTAAGAGCAAGCCCTCTCATGCATCTCACCTTAACATTGGTAGCCTACCAAATAGGAAATTGGATTTATAAGAAAACAAATCTAAATCCACTTTTCAATCCAGTGCTAATCGCAATGATAATTATAGTCCCCATATTACTAATCTCTAAAACAAGCTACATAGACTATTTTCAAGGGGCACAATTTGTACATTTCCTATTAGGACCAGCAACAGTAGCTTTAGCCATTCCTCTATACCAACAATTTGAAAAAGTTAAACAATCAGCTTTTGCTATCTCAGTTAGTGTCCTAACAGGATCTCTAACAGCCATGTTATCAGCAATCTACATAGGAAAATTACTAAACAGCTCAACAACAGCTCTCATTTCTTTAGCCCCAAAATCAACCACAACACCTGTTGCCATGGGCATTACGGAACAATTAGGTGGTCTCCCATCACTTACCGCAATCTTAGTCATTGTAACAGGCATCCTTGGCGCAATGATTGGCCCACTTATTCTAAATTTTCTTGGAATAAAAAACAAAAAAGCAAGAGGTCTTGCTATCGGAACTGCTAGTCATGGCATAGGAACTGCCAGAGCATACCAAATCAACAAAACAGCAGGAACCTTCGCTGGGCTAGCAATGGGCATCAACGCCCTTGCAACGGCTTTGTTACTTCCGCTCATTTGGCAGTGGTTATTTTAAATCGCTAATTCATAATAATTAGATTTAGAATCAACTTTAAATTGATTGCGTCCCTGTTCCTTAGCTTCATACATCGCCATATCAACAACCTTAATAAAAGAAGCAATATCCGTATCAAATTTAGGGGAAATGGTAGATGCACCAATGCTAACAGTCGTTGTCAAAGCACCAATATCCGTTTTCATTTTTAAATTTTGAACAGCAGACATCAACCGCTCTAAAGCTTGAAATAAGTCTTGTCTCTCACACCCAGGCAAAATGATCAAACATTCATCGCCACCCCATCGGCAAACAACGTCAAAGGTTCTGAGCGACCCAAGAAGAACTTCAGATACTTTTTGTAACACTTGGTCACCAATACAATGACCAAAGCTATCATTAATCTGTTTAAAATGATCAATATCAACCATAGCAACAGATAAAGGTATCCCCCGTCTTATTGCATAATCCCATTCACGTTCAAGTAATTTTTTACCACCAGCCCTATTCCATAAACGTGTTAAAGGATCAATGAGTGCCGCCCGTTCAGCTTCTTTCAAATCATTCACCAAGGAGTGATGAGCTTCAGTCAAAGCAATATTATTTAATTCAGATTGAACCATCGCAGCCAAATCGCTAAGCAGCACAATTTGATCATCAGTCATCTCTCTTGGTGCTTGATCAATGGCACACAAACTACCAATTCTAAAATTATCACCAAGTGTTAAAGGACAACCCGCATAAAACCGAATTTTAGGATCACTCGTAACAAGTGGATTATCACTAAATCTCTCATCTTTCAGTGCATCAGGTACAACCAAAGGTCCCTCTTGAAGAATAGTGTGACCACAAAAAGAGACTTTTCGAGATGTCTCTGTTACATCCAAACCTTGAATGGATTTAAACCACTGACGCTCACTATCAATTAGTGAAATTGCAGCAATTGGTACATCAAGAGCCTGACATACAATACGTGTAATACGCTCAAAACGTTCTTCAATAGGAGTTTCTAAAATTTGTAATTTCTTTAAAAATTCAAGACGCTTTTCTTCATCAATTAAATTAATTGGTTCAATCATAATACGCCCCAGAAATGCACTTAAATAAAAAATTAACAATAACAGTTAGCTATGAATTTAGCAGTCTTAAATTAAGCTAATACTCAGTTTACGCATTTTTTCTAAATATATCAAAATTAAGAAAAGCAGCAACACTAACCCAGAGTAGATAAGGCACAAAAAGATAAGAGGCAACAGGAACTAGCTGATAAGAAAAAATAATAAATAATAAAATAACGAGCCATAATATTAAAATATCAATGAGCCCTATAAACATTAGCTTCAAGCCAAAAAAGAGATATGACCAAGCCATATTTAAAATAAGCTGTAAGACCCAAAAAAATAGAAGGATACCAAACCCATGCTCCTCCCAAACAAACCAGCCAGCAAAAGCTATGAAGATATAAAGTACACTCCAAACCACTGGAAACATCCAATTGGCTGGTGTCCAACTAGGTTTATTTAAAGAGGCATACCACTCACCAGGTTTAAATAAACTCCCAGTTGATGCAGCAGCTAAAACAAGAATAACAAAAACGAAAAGAGAAAGATAAGCCATAAACAAATTTCCCATCCAAAAAACAATCATTAAACTTGAAATAACAACTTACATAAAATTTTTAAGATAATAAAATTTTCAACCGTTTAACAATTTATCAGTTAGGCCAGCAAATACGACCATAGTAACAAGTGAAACCAAGGCTGTAAGAGATAAAACCGAAACTCCTGAAAGCCCAGCACCTACACTACAACCAACAGCCAGCACCCCTCCAAATCCCATCAAAAAAGCACCAATCACATAACGAAAGAACCCACTCTCTTTCGTAAAGAAAGCAAACTTAAACTCTTTTCCAAACAATGAAGCCATAAACGAACCAGCAAAAACCCCAGCAATCATTCCAATTTCAAAACCAGGCTTCAAAGGAATAATCGCAAATAAACTATTTAAAGCTTCAACTGAAGGACCAATAAAACTGATTGATTGAACAGAAATGATATCAAAAGATACAGACGCATGCAGTCCAGTTAAAAACCATGCTAAAATAACAGCGAAACCAACCCCAATGGCCGTTACAAACTGCCATAAGCTAAGTTGAGCTTTTGCACCAAGATATAATCCAGAACAAAAAAGAATAAACCCAAAAACTAGACCAGACCCCTCAGGCAGATAAGTTGACATATCTCGAATTGAAGGTGAAATAGAATACAGCCCAACTATAAACGATCTAGAAGGTGACAAAATTCCCCGGATAGTTTGTTCAGCAACTATGGCAATAAGAACCCAACTTAACAATGCACGGATATTTCCCGTAGCTGACAAAATCAACAAACGGCTCGCACAACCACGTGCCAAAATCATTCCAACACCAAAAATTGCTCCTCCGATTAAAGCACCAGAAAGAGAGCCAGAAGCATTTAAATATCCAATTTTTGAAATATCAATTGTTTGATTAAAAAGTAAAAGTTGAGTGAGAAAAAAAGCAAGCGAAAATGCTAAAAGCCAGATAGGAACCATTCGTCCCTTTTGTTTGCGCCAAAATTCTAAAACAGCAGATCGCAAACAAAAACGACTTTGTTGAGCAAAAATTCCAAACAAAAATCCAGTTAATAAACCTATATAAAATGAAGAATAATCAGCCCCTAGAAATTCTGTCCAAGCTTCAAATTCACTAATCATCTGACTATCCAAACACTAAAAATAATAACAAATTCATCAACATAAAACTATTAGACAAAAGAAAAGCGAATAAAAAATACACTTTTGCCATAACAAAAAAATGTTTTAAGCTGAAAAAAAAGAAATTAGATAGTTCTATGAGATTAGTCAAACATTCAGTAATCCCTAACTATTTTAGTCAGGTACTGAAAATTAAAAAAAATACTCCTCCAAATGTTAGTGAACAATCGAAAGAGCATTATAAAAATGAATAATAATAAAATCTAAGCGTTCATGCTGTCGAAGAAATCATTATTGCCTTTGGTTCCCTTTAATTTATCAATCAAGAACTCAATGCCATCCATAGGCCCCATAGGGTTCAAAATTCGGCGTAAGACATACATTTTCTTCAATTGTTCATCCGGTACAAGCAATTCTTCTTTCCGCGTACCAGATTTAGCAATATCAATAGATGGGAATACCCGTTTATCAGCAACCTTACGATCAAGAATAACCTCAGAGTTGCCAGTACCTTTAAATTCTTCAAAGATAACCTCATCCATACGGCTACCTGTATCAATAAGAGCTGTTGCAATAATTGTGAGAGATCCGCCCTCTTCAATATTACGAGCTGCACCAAAGAAACGTTTTGGACGTTGCAATGCATTTGAATCTACACCGCCTGTTAGAACCTTACCAGAAGAAGGAACCACAGTGTTATAAGCCCGGCCAAGTCGTGTAATTGAATCAAGCAAAATTACAACATCTCGCTTATGCTCAACAAGTCGTTTCGCTTTTTCAATCACCATTTCAGAAACCTGAACGTGACGAGTAGGCGGTTCATCAAATGTAGAAGATACAACTTCACCTTGAACGGAACGTTGCATATCCGTTACTTCTTCAGGCCGTTCATCAATTAACAATACAATCACATAACATTCAGGATGGTTCGTTGTAATCGAATGAGCAATATTTTGTAGTAAAACAGTTTTACCAGTACGAGGTGGTGCAACAATCAAAGCCCTTTGGCCTTTACCCATAGGTGAGACAATATCAATCACCCGAGCAGACATATCCTCAGTCTTATGATCTTCAATTTCCATCTTGAGCCACTCATCAGGATAAAGTGGTGTTAAATTATCAAAATTGATTTTGTGTTTGCCTTTATCCGGTTCCTCAAAATTAATGAAATTAACTTTGAGAAGAGCAAAATACCGCTCTCCATCTTTCGGGCTACGAATTTGTCCTTCAATCGTATCACCAGTGCGCAAACCAAATCGACGTATTTGGCTAGGACTTACATAAATATCATCTGGCCCAGGTAAATAATTCGCATCCGGTGATCTTAAAAAACCAAAACCATCTTGCAAAATTTCAACAACTCCTGTGCCAATAATTTCAATATTATCTGTAGCAAGTTGTTTTAGAATAGCAAACATCAACTCTTGTTTGCGCATAGAACTGGCATTCTCAACTTCAACTTCATCAGCGAAGGTTAAAAGCTCAGTTGGTGATTTGACTTTAAGGTCCTGGAGTTTCATTTGATCCATGGAAAGGCTCCAAAAAAGGATGAGAGTGAATAAGGTGAGGATATTTAAGTAGTGGTAAAGCACTTAAATCTGAAAATAAAAAACAGATAAAAGCACAACGCCGAGAATAGTTCTACTTACACATATTTAATGAGAATTACGATAAGATCATTAATTTTTAGTTGACAAGACCATATCAAAATAAGTTCACCTAGAAAAGGGGCCAATAGGGCTAAAACTCATTAAATACAAGCTAATTAACCATTAAAACGGTTTAAAAATCACCAAAATAACAATAATGATCATTAAGACCGTCGGTACTTCATTGATGATTCGAAAAAATTTATCAGTACGATCAGAACAATCTTCAGCAAATTCACGCCGATATTTTGCAAGCATCATATGAGCAATAGTGAGAAAAACGACCAAAAGTAACTTCGCATGAAACCAGGGTTCGCTTAAAAAGCCTTGCAAATATCCAGTGAGCAATCCAGCCACCCAGCTAACAATCATAGCCGGGTTCATGATAAAGCGAAGTAACCGATATTCCATAATTTTGAGAGTTTCTGAAAGCTCAGAACTTCTCCTGGTTCCCGCATGATAAACATAAAGGCGAGGCAAATATAAAAGCCCAGCCATCCATGAAATCACAGCTATAATATGAATAACTTTGGTGAAATCAGCCCAAAAAGAAAGATCCATAATCAACTCTCAAAAAATGACAAAGAAAACTTTCGCCAAAACTTACCTGCGAACCAATTTAATAAACTGCTCAACATGATCAAGCGGAGTAAATTGTTGAATGCCATGGCCAAGATTAAAAATAAACGGTCCTTCAGACCAAGCTTCAAAAACCATATCAACTTGACGCTTCAAAGCATCACCTCCAGCCATCAAAGCCAAACTGTCAACATTACCCTGAACAGTTACCTTTGATTGCAAATGATCACGCGCCCATTTTGGATCAATCGTTTCATCAACACTCACACCTTGCACATTAACCGCCTCAATATACCTACTATAAAGAGGCCCTGCGCCGCGTGGAAACCCAATAATTGGAATATGAGGATATTTAGCACGAAGAGCATCAACAATGCGAACAGTTGGTTCAATGATCCAACACTCAAATTGATCAACCGGCAAACTTCCTGCCCAGCTATCAAACAATTGTAAAGCTTCAGCACCAGCTTCAACCTGGCGAGACAAATAATCAATGGAGGCCTCAACTAAAATATCCATTAAAGCCTGAAAAAATTCAGGATCAGAATATGCTACTGATCTAGCTGGTGCTTGATTAACTGTACCTTGGCCACCAACAATATAAGTCGCTACAGTCCAAGGCGAGCCACAAAATCCAATCAAAGCTGTATCTTTAGGTAAGCCAGCTTTAATCAATTTTACAGTTTCAGCAATTGAGTTAAATTTTTCATCAACTTTGGAAAGGTCTAATTGTTTTAATTCTTCCAAATTTGTAATCGGATTTAATCTTGGACCTTCCCCAGTCTCAAATCTAACATTTTGTCCAAGCGCGTCAGGTACTACCAGAATATCTGCAAACAAAATAGATGCATCAAACCCGAACCGTCTTATCGGTTGTAATGTGACCTCACAAGCTAGCTCTGGATTATAGCAAAGCTTTAAGAAACTACCTGCTTGTTCCCTCACCTTGCGATATTCGTCTAAATACCGTCCTGCTTGTCTCATCATCCAAAGGGGAGGTTGTTCTAAAACTTCACCTTGCAGAGCTTTTAGAAAAATTTTATTCGAACTTTTTGTCATCATCACAATCTTATCATTTCACAAGTCTTCTTATCCGATGAGCTGAGCGACTTTTCAATATAAAAATAAAAGAATCTTTTTTTAAAATTGTAGTAGTTATTGTTATGCGGTGGATTGTGAATATTAAAATTAATTGAATTCTTTTTAACAAATTATCCAAATCATAAAATTTTTAAAAATCAAATTCCCAGCTAAAAAATTAAAACAAAACTCTAAAAAGAAAATAGCTCAATGGATTCAATATAATTAGATCACAAAATAAAAGTGAATGATATGTGGCAAATAATGTGCAAAACTATGGGTATAAATTCTTTACAAAACTGACTAATCACAAAAGGTGTATAACTCTACAGATTTTAATTCACAGCCGAAACTTTGTGAGTAACTTTTTGGATTATTGTGAATAATCTGGGAATAAAATAAACACCCCCAATCAGTGTGGGGATAACTTAAGACTTATCAACATATGTTAACAGGTAATCCAAAATTCTTCCATTTGCATCTGGTATCAGACGCAACAGGTGAAACTTTAACGGCAATGTCAAAAGCTGTAACGGTTCAATATCCAGGCATAAGGGCAATAGAACATATTCATCCCCTTGTTAGGACAAAAAGACAGCTAAACAGAGTTTGCCAAATCATCGAGGCACAACCAGGTATTGTCTTACATACAATTATAAATACAGAATTATCAGCCGAATTGGATAAACTTTGTAGCGATCTTAGCATCCCAAGTATCGCAATACTTAATCCAATTTTACAAGTTTTTGGCTCTTACTTAGGAGCTCCTTCTCAGCCAACAGTTGGTGGTCAACATAGTTTAGATGCAGAATATTTTAACCGTATCGACGCGTTAAATTTCACATTAATGCATGATGATGGCCAATTGCCCGAAAATTTAGACGACGCTGATTTATTACTCATAGGAATTAGCCGCACATCAAAAACTCCAACAAGTATATATTTAGCAAATAAGGGCTATAAAACATCAAATTTACCTCTTGTCCCTTCACTACCACTTCCAGAAATTTTAGAAAAACCAACAACTGCATTCATCGTTGGATTGATCGCAAGTGCAGATAGAATTGCCCAAGTAAGGCAAAATAGAGTTATAGAAATGGGAGATAGTGATTTAAGCGATTATGTTGACCGAGATACAATTGCTCAAGAAATCACGTTTACTCGTCGTTTATGTAGTCGCCATGGCTGGCCAATTATTGATGTAACAAGACGATCAATTGAAGAAACAGCCGCTGCGGTGATTAAATTATATAGTGATAATAAGCGATAAACGAGAGTGTGTTATGTTAATCGATAAAATTAAGATGTAAAAATAGCGAGAAAATCTTATGTTTGAGCAACAAAAAACAAAAATCATCTTAGCTTCAAATAGCAAAATAAGAGCAGAATTGCTTGAAAATACCGGCCTTTCATTTGAAATCCAGCCAGCAGATATTGATGAATTTTCCATACGAGAAATTTTTAAAACAGAGGAAATGGACCCGGCAGATATAGCCGAAGTTTTAGCTGAAACAAAAGCTACACAAATTTCGAAAAAAAATCCTGATGCATTAGTAATCGGCTGTGATCAAGTTCTGGCGCTGGGTGATGAAATCTTTGAAAAACCTAAAAATAGAGATGATGCCCAAAGCACACTTTTCAAATTAAGAGGAAAAACCCACACACTTATTTCCGCGATCGCCCTTGTCAAAAATAATGAAGTGGTATGGCGTTATAGTGAGAATGCAAATTTAAAAATGCATGAATTTTCTCCCGAATTTTTAGGCCAATATATGTCACTATGCGGTGATAAAATTCTCTCCTCCGTCGGTGCTTACCAACTAGAAAGTTTCGGCATCCATCTCTTTGAAGAAATTAAAGGTGATTATTTCACCGTTCTCGGATTTCCAATCCTAGCCCTGTTAAAATTCTTGCGCTCTAAAGGCTATACTAAATCATGACAACAAAAATTAATGCTGGAGTTATTGGCTGGCCGATTAAGCAATCACGCTCACCTTTAATACATGGACATTGGTTACAAAACCATAAAATTGACGGATCATATGAAAAAATTGCCGTCGATCCAGATGATCTTCAAAGCTTCATTAAGAACTTAAAAGCAAATAATTTATCTGGTCTGAATGTCACAGTTCCTCATAAAGAAATGGTATTTAAATATGCCGATCATGTAACTGAGGAGGCAAAAGCCATTGGTGCTGCCAACACACTTTGGTTTGAAAATGATAAATTAATTGCAGGAAATACAGATGCTTATGGGTTCATTACTCATCTAAAACAAAGCGCACCCAATTGGGAAATTAATAAACCAGCTTTTGTATTAGGCGCAGGCGGTGCGGCCAGAGCGATACTCTATGCACTTATAAATGAGGGTGTTCCCGAAATAAAATTAACAAACAGAACAATGAAACGCGGAACAAATTTAGCCGCAGAGTTCGGGCCAAAAATTAAAGTCATTGAGTGGGAAGATAAAGAAAATCATCTTGAAAATTGTGGCTTATTAGTAAATTCAACCAGTCTTGGAATGATAGGAAGCACACCCTTAGAAATTAACATTAGCACTCTACCAAAAACAGCCATCTGTTATGATATTGTATACGCCCCGCTTGAAACTCAATTGCTAAAAGATGCAAACTCATTAGTGCTCGGCACAGTTGATGGCTTAGGTATGCTCTTACATCAAGCAGTGCCTGGCTTTGAAAAATGGTTTGGCGTTCGGCCAACTGTTACAGATGAGCTACGTCAAATCATTTTAAACGATCTGAGATAAAGAG
>JAJFHW010000043.1 GCA_021775385.1 Hyphomicrobiales bacterium
TCAATGAAAATCCGGTCATCACCAAAGCTAGAGGCCGCCTCAGATTTAGAGCGATCAAACCCCTCACGCGCTTCGGCATCATTATAAGCAATACGCATACCCTTACCGCCGCCACCAGCACTGGCTTTAATCATCACCGGATAACCAACTTCGTTGGCAATCTTAACAGCGTGTTCAGCATCATCAATTAAGCCCATGTAACCTGGCACTGTTGAAACACCAGCCTCTGATGCAATCTTTTTAGACGTGATTTTATCGCCCATTGCTTCAATTGCCCCAGTAGGTGGGCCTATAAAAGCTATTTTTTCTTTTTTCAATCGCTCGGCAAATTCCGCCCGCTCTGATAAAAACCCATAACCTGGGTGAATGGCATCAGCACCAGTTTGCTTAGCTGCATCAATAATTTTATCAATGATTAAATAACTTTCAGATGCAGGCGCTGCACCAATGTGAACAGCCTCATCAGCCATCTCTACATGGAGCGCATTTTTATCAGCATCAGAATAAACGGCAACAGTTTGAATACCCATTCTTTTGGCTGTTTTAAAAACACGGCAAGCAATCTCACCTCTATTAGCAACAAGAATTTTCTTAAACATGAGAGCGCTCCCCTATAGTGGAATATTGTCGTTTTTCTTACTTATCGTCGGCACCTTTTTAGTCTTCAAGAGATCAAAAGCACGTCCAACTCTACGGCGCGTTGAGTGAGGCTGGATTACCTCATCAATAAAGCCCCGCTGCGCAGCTATGAACGGGTTCGCAAACTGGTCTTCATATTCCTTGGTCCGAGCCGCAATTTTCTCAGGATCTCCCAGTTCTTCACGATATAGAATTTCAGTCGCCCCTTTAGCCCCCATCACAGCAATCTCAGCTGTCGGCCAGGCGTAATTCACATCAGAGCGAATATGTTTAGACGACATCACATCATACGCGCCGCCATAAGCCTTACGAACGATAACTGTAACCTTAGGTACGGTAGCCTCTGCATATGCAAATAAAAGCTTAGCGCCATGCTTAATGATCCCACCATATTCCTGAACAGTGCCAGGCAAAAACCCAGGCACATCAACAAGGGTGAGAATAGGAATATTAAATGCATTACAATAGCGCACAAACCGCCCAGCTTTTTTCGCACTATCAATATCAAGACAGCCTGCAAGAACCATTGGTTGGTTAGCAACCACTCCAACAGTTGATCCATTCAGACGAATATATCCGCATAAAATATTGCCGGCATAATCTTTTTGAATTTCGAAAAAGTCACCTTCATCGGCAATTTTTCTTATCACTTCATGCATATCGTAGGGCTGATTTGGGTTTTCCGGGACAATCGTATCAAGGCTCATTTCAATACGATCAGCCGGATCATTCGTCTTTAATACAGGAATTTCTGCTTCATTGGATAGTGGAAGAAAATCAAACAAGCGGCGAATTTCTAACAAGGCAACAAGGTCATTTTCAAACGCGCCATCAGCAACTGAAGATTTTTTCGTATGAGTAGATGCACCACCAAGTTCTTCAGCTGTCACCACTTCGTTGGTCACCGTCTTCACCACATCCGGGCCAGTTACAAACATATAACTCGTGTCCTTGACCATGAATATATAGTCAGTCATCGCAGGCGAATAAACAGCACCACCAGCACACGGCCCCATAATGACAGAAATTTGCGGAACAACACCTGATGCCTGTACATTGCGGTAAAACACTTCAGCATAGCCACCAAGAGACGCAACACCTTCTTGAATACGAGCACCACCAGAATCATTCAAACCAATAACCGGCACCCCATTTTGCACAGCAAGGTCCATAATTTTGCATATTTTTTCAGCATGTGTCTCTGAAAGAGAACCACCAAAAACGGTAAAATCTTGAGAAAAAACATAAGTAGGACGTCCATTAATCGTCCCCCAGCCAGTCACAACACCATCACCAGAAATCTGGTTATCGGCCATACCAAAATCAGTACAGCGATGTGTTTTATACATATCGTATTCTTCAAAAGATCCTTCATCCAAGAGGACATCAAGTCGCTCGCGCGCGGTCAATTTACCTTTTTTATGCTGACTATCTATCCGTCTTTGACCACCTCCCAGGCGAGCCTCGGCGCGGCGGTCTTCGAGTTCTTTGAGAATATCTTGCATTAATGCATCCCCTATATATTTGCAATTATAAATAATGGCGGGGAAAATTGATGAATTATCAGCTATAAATTATGGCAAAATATTTTCTTATTTAATTATAATTCACCAATAATATGCTTTGAAAATGTCTTTTCAGCTCAATTTAGTCCCTAAAACACCTATAGGGTCTATAAAGACCATTTCAAAATCTAACGCTAGGCTTGAAAAAGCGACATTGTTATATTAGTGTTTTTGCAAATACATTTTTGCAAAAATGCAAATAAAACTATTTTGAGCAGATAAGATGAAACATAAAAAATTACTAATCGGCAGAACAATCCGCAAAATCCGTACCGAAGCACAACTAACACAAGCCGCTTTTGCGGAACGTCTGGGTATCTCAACAAGTTACTTAAATCAAATTGAGAATAACCAGCGCCACTTAAGTGCATCTGTTTTACTTTCTCTTGCAGAAAATTTTTCAATAGATATCGCCAGCTTTTCCGAGCAAGACAGTGATCGGTTAATCACAGATATAGCTGAAGTGTTCTCAGACCCACTCATCAGCTCAACACGGCCATCAACAACAGACATTAAACTCGTTGCCCAAGGCGCACCCGATTTTGCTCGCGCCTTTATAGCCATGCACCATAATCTACGCCGTGCCAGTGAACAATTAGCAGAGCTTGACGAAACCATAGAACGCTCAGACGGCTTAAGTGAACCAACTCCTTACGAAGAAGTGAGGGATTTCTTTCACTATCTCGACAATTATGTTGATGAACTTGATCAAAGAGCCGAAAATTTACATAAACATATTTCCAAACAAAACCGCAGCAAAGTCCGTGCCATTGCAGACTACATAGAACAGAGCCATCGCGTTAGAGTTATTATCGGCACTGAGAACAAAGACAATCATCAAAAAGAAGACGTTGCCCTAAGGCGTTATGATCCAGTCGCTCGGGTATTATACCTTAATCGTCGCTCACTCGCCTCCACACAAGCATTTCAAATCGCCCATCAAATAGCTCAACTAGAATTTGCCACTACCATTAAAAGCTATATCAACGAAGCTAATTTCCACTCAGAAGAAGCAGCCGCTATTTGCCGTATAGGTATGGCAAATTATTTCGCAGGCGCAACCGTTTTGCCCTATGAAGACTTCAGTCAAGCTGCAAAAGAATTAAGGTATGATTTGGTTCTATTAGCCGAAAAATTTGAAGCCAGCACAGAGCAAGTTGCTCACCGCTTATCCACCTTGCAACGCCCAGGTGCAAAAGGCATCCCCTTCTTCTTCGCTAGAGTTGATCAAGCTGGAAATATCACCAAACGACATTCTGCAACCAAATTGCAGTTCGCTCGTTTTGGTTCAGCCTGCCCCTTATGGAATGTTCACCAGGCTTTTGAAACACCAAACCGAATAATCAGACAATTAGCTGAAACAACTGACGGCGCTCAGTATCTATGTTTAGCAACCACAGTCTCAAAACCAAGCGGCGGCTTTCAAGCTCCTGTACAAAGATATGCGCTTGCACTCGGCTGTGAAATAACTCATGCAGATGACTTAATTTATGGAGATGACTTGGATACGAAGAATAACAAAGCGTTCGAAAAAATCGGTGTCTCATGCCGCATTTGCGAAAGAAAAAACTGTCATCAACGCGCCCTTCCCCCTTTAAAACGTGGATTGAAAATTGATGAAAACAATCGTAAAATAATTCCATATGAATTTGACTGATAACATTCACACAGTCATTAGGCTCTCAGTTTTGAGATTTTAAGATTTTAAATATTCCCGCAGACTCTCGGCTAAAGAAAAAGAACTGCTAAAAGCAGCTTCCACGCGCCCTTCAATACACCAGTCACCACAAGCGGCAAGTTTATGTTCACTATCTAAAAAATATAGATCACCATCTTGTCGATTAATATTAGCATACCTCCACCGATGAACTGCCTTGTGAACTAACTTGTTATCAGCCCCGTTCAAATCAAGACCTACAACCCTTGAAGTTTCACTAATTAAATGCGACATGACAGCCTCTTTGTCATCTTCCATATGCTCTTCAGCCCACTGGTTTGTTGAATGAACTTGCAAACAATAATGATCCGACCGCCCTGGCTTTGAGCTATTAACTGAAATCCAGCTGATATCAGCATCAGATACATGAAATGCATCAAAATCCAATGAAAGATCTGTTTCAAACCCAAGCATAAGTGCATAACAACCAAGCATTTTAATATCTGATATTTGATGATGATATTTGAACTCTAAAGGCAAAAGTTTCGAACTTTGTGCACAAGGAGCAGTCGAGATAACCCAATCATATTTACCATGTTCAACACTTTCACTATCCACAACGCTCCATTTATCACCCAACACAAAAGGTCTTACTTCAGCATTCAAGCAAATATACAAATCTTCAGCTAAAAATTTAGTCATTCCATTCATTGAAGGAACAGAGACAAAATGACACTGCTCTTTTGTCCACTGACGCCGTGCGATAATTTGATCATTCTGCATTTCAACAAACCGAGCACACCACGGCTCAATAACACCCGCCTTAATTAAAGGTTTGAGAAACTCTGAGAACTCATCTGTTTTAGCTAAGAAAAATTGCGCTCCATGATCAAATTGAAAAGGATCAGCCCGTCGCGTAGCTAAACGCCCACCAACACCCATTGATTTTTCAAAAATACGAACATCCGCA
>JAJFHW010000044.1 GCA_021775385.1 Hyphomicrobiales bacterium
GACATAACGCTGAGTTTTATATTTTTCCCGCGGCAGAGGCGTGTTAATTCATCGAGGCCATATTGCCAATAGGAAGGGCCGCCAAGCACTCGCACAATGATGAGTTTGGCATGTTTTAAAGTTTGCTCAATATATAGATCAATCGAGTAGTTGTGATTGAGGTTGAGTAAGTTAGCCAACCTAAGAGATTCTTTTGGTCCCTTCAGTTGATCTTTTTCATTGCCTTCAGATGCCGACAAAGTATCCGGCCCAGTAACCGGGACGTGATGGCCGTTAGATTGTGTGCTTTGTTGAATTTGTGAATATGCTTTTGCAAGGCCGGCGATTTCTGTATCGGCGGAGGTGAGCACGACGATATCGCCCGGCGTTTGGGCCAGGTCGATTGGGTCTTTGCCGTCGTCGATGCCGCCGGCTTGTGCTGTCAATAAATGCATAAAAACAAAACTTCCACATTTAGCTTTTGAGGGCGTTAAAGAAAATTTGTAGACCCTTAAATAGATCTGATTATTTCGCGGTCCTAAAAATTTTCTTTGCCTACTCAGGGACAAAATCTGAAAGTTTTTGGATCGAGTTTCTGAGGACGTTAAGGCTAATTTTTTACCCCCTCAAATATGTCTCTATATTCTGTTGTTCTAATCTGTGGGCCTAAAAAATTAGCCTTGCCTACTCAAACACAAAATCTGAATCTTTTGGATTGAGTTGCTATTTTTTTCTAAGCAACTACGCTTAGTTTTGATTTAATTGAGTTTGTAATTTTGTCTCTATCCATTCCGGCTTGGCCTATTACTACTAAATTTGAGAAGCGGGTTTCTTCTAGGTCCCATGGTTTGTCGTAGTAGGCGTCTAGTCTTGGGCCTACGGCTTGGATTTGGAGGCGCATGTCTTTGTCTTTTACTGAGACAAAACCTTTTAGTCTTAAGATGTCGTGGGCTTTGATTATTTCGATAAGTTTGTTTTTAAAACCTTCCACATCATCTATCGTCTCAAGGGCGACATTAAAACTTTCAAAGTCATCATGATCGTGTGTGTGATGGTGGTGGATGTCATCACCTTGGGCTGCGTGATGGCGCTCGTGGTGAGACATGCGGTTGTCATCTTCAGCTTTCATATCTAGCCCTAGGAGAACATCAACTGGCAGTTTGCCTTTTTGTGATTTGACCAATTGAACGCCGTCTCTTGTTTCTTTTGAAACTAGTGTCTTTACATTGGTTAGGGCTTGATCATCGATAAGGTCTGTTTTTGAAAGAACGATTAAGTCAGCGCAATTGACTTGATCTTCAAATAATTCGCCCAACGGTGTTTCGTGATCTAACGCTTCGTCTTGTTCGCGCTGTGCTTGCACCTGAATTTCATTGGCGGCAAAACGTCCTTCAGAGACGGCAGGAGCATCTACGATTGTTACAACACCATCAACGGTGACTTCTGTTTTAATTTCAGGCCAATTAAATGCGCGAACTAGTGGTTGAGGGAGTGCTAGGCCGGATGTTTCAATGATGATATGATCCGGGCGCTGATCTCGGCTGAGGAGTTTTTCTATAGTTGGGATGAAATCTTCAGCCACGGTGCAGCAAATGCAACCGTTAGCTAGTTCTACAATGTCGTCTTCAGTACAGTTTTCATCGCCGCATGATTTTAACACTTCACCGTCAACTCCCACGTCACCAAATTCATTGATGATTAAGGCAAGGCGTTTCCCGTTTGCGTTTTCAATCAGGTTGCGAATGAGTGTGGTTTTACCGGCACCTAGAAAGCCAGTGATCACTGTGACAGGAATTTTATGGGGCATTTAGAGATCTCTTCTCATGAATTCATCAAGTATGATGACTATTTTAAATTAAGGGGTAGTCCTGCAGCTATAAAAACTACATTTGTGGCACATTTGGCAAGCTTTTGATTTAATAAACCTTGTTCATCCCTAAAGGCCCTAGCGAGGACATTTTCCGGTACAATTGAGAGGCCAAGCTCATTTGAGACAAGTATCACATCAGCGGTACTTTTTGGTAAAATGTTCAACAGGGCCTCCGTCACATAAATGATGTCTTGATTATGTTCCATGAGATTTGATAACCAAATGGTCATGCAATCTATCAGAATGACTGTATTTTCAGGATGTGACTTTGTTAAGTGAGATATGAGGTCTATGGGTTCTTCTATTGTTTCCCAGTGCTTATCTCGCTGAGTTTGATGAGATTTGATGCGTTTTTGCATTTCTTCATCTCTTGCTTCAGCTGTAGCGATATAGATTTTGTTTGAATAGGGGCTTGCTAAATTTTCAGCATATAAACTTTTGCCGCTTTTTGCTCCGCCAAAAATTAATGAAATTTTATTCATAGGATATGTCGTTCGTTTTGGTTATTCTGTGATGATTTGTTTTTGTCATTAAATGTTTGTTTTTCTGTAATTTTTTAGATACTCATGTTGGCAACCCTTTTTGGATATTTATTATTTTATGTTTGAGACCATTGATAGCTTTCTTTTCTCTTTAAACTCTTTGCCAACTGCTAAGGTTGAGTTTCAAGAGGCGGCACAGGCACGGCAAAACCAATTAACAAAGCCAATTGGGTCTCTTGGCCGGCTGGAAGATATTGCTATATGGCTGGCTGGATGGCAAGGCCTGGACTGTCCGAAATTAGATCAAATTTCTGCTTTTGTATTTGCTGGGAACCATGGGGTTGTTGAAGCAGGTATTTCACCTTTTCCGGCTTCTGTAACCGAGCAAATGGTACAAAATTTTAATAATGGTGGGGCGGCGATTAATGCGCTGACTACTGTTTTTGGTCATGAACTTACAGTTATTCCTCTTTACTTGGACAGACCTACGAAGAATATAACTGTTGCACCGGCGATGACACTGGATGAAACATTGGAAGCTATAAATATTGGTGCATCTTGCGTTGAGAACTGTGATGCGGACTTAGTTTATTTTGGTGAAATGGGGATTGGGAATACCACCATTGCTTCAACTTTGGCAGCAGCAACTTGTGGTGGTTGTGGAGCTGATTGGGCCGGGCCTGGAACCGGGCTCACTTCTGAAGGTGTTAACCTTAAAAGTGAAGTTATCGATCGAGCTTTAGCATTCCATAATCTAAAAAAAGATAAAAAAATGAAGATTGGCTCATCATCACCAATTGATATAATTCGGTTGGTTGGTGGAAGAGAACAAGCTGCTTTGGCGGGGGCTGTGGTTGCAGCCAGGTTGAAGCGTATACCAGTTTTATTAGATGGATTTGTCGTGACAGCGGCTGTTGCTCCTTTGAGTTTACTTGAAGTTAATGCGCTTGATCATTGTTTGGCTGCCCATTGTTCAGCAGAACCTGCTCATCAAAGATTACTGGATTTTTTATGGTTAGAACCTTTGTTAAATTTAAATATGCGCTTGGGTGAAGGGACAGGGGCTGCGCTTGCTGTAGAACTTGTTAGAGGCGCAGTGGCTACTCATTCTCATATGGCGACGTTTGATGAGGCTGCAATCTCCAATCGTGATTGATTGGAGTGATTTGTTTGTATTGTAAGGGATTTGTTACTTGTTGATTTTAAAGCAAATAATTCTGTGTTTTCAATTTTTAACACGTATACCCCTGCCTGCTTTTATACTTTCTTCTTCTCCTAAAATGTCTCTTGCTTCGACCGTTTGGTGCTTTCCAATTATAGGTGCATTTATTGGCAGCGTCCTTTGGGGCTTTGTTCTGTTTTTGGATAGCTTGGGTGTTCCGTTTCATTTGCAATGTATTGCTGTTCTTGTCTTAGGGATTTGTGTTACCGGCGCCCTTCATGAAGATGGTTTTGCTGATTTTTTTGATGGTCTTGGCGTTTATGATAGAAAACGTGCTCTTGAAGTGATGAGAGAAGCCCAAGTGGGAAGCTTTGGTGCTCTTGCGCTTTTGGTGAGTTTTGCTTGGCGCGGGGTCGCGCTTTTTGAGTTAGGGTCTGTATATTTGGTTGGGCTCAGTTTGTTACTAACTCATATAGGGGCACGAGGTTTGATGGCGTTAATGTTACTGTTGCCACTTGCCCGATCTGATGGGTTGGCAGTCTCTAGTGGTAAGGCTACATGGTTTACTGTTTTGTTTGCTCTGGCTTTTAGTGGGGCTGTGTTTTTTGCACTTCTTCCCTGGTTTGTTGCGCTCATGGCTTTTTTAATCAGTGGTGCTGGACTGTTGTTGATCTCTTTAATTGCTCAGCGTCGTTATGGTGGTTTAACGGGGGATGTTTATGGTGCGGGTGAGCAGGTGTGTGAGATGCTGATGCTTGGTGTTTTCGCTTCTCTGTTACCTGGACTTATATAAAAAAGAATAAAAACCGCATTAAACTAATCAGCGGTTTTTATTAATTTATGCGCTGAATTTTTTATAAAAAGTGCCACTGAACCATCCTAGTAGAGACCAGAGAATAAAATTGCAGGCTAGGCTTGCTGTTACAAAGTGGCCTTGAATTTCTGCAGGAACTGAGCTTGCATACCCTTCAGGATGAGGGGCACCAATGGCATGTGGGGCCATAATTAGTATAACGCCTATGGCGCGCAGAACCCAATTATTTGCAAAGACCAATAACGCTATGGCTATGGATGTAGCAACTGCGGTGATGAGCCACCAAATTTGTCTTGAGACCAGATCGGCTGCGGCACTACCTGGAAGCTCTGGTGGAAGACCAAGTGACGGAGCGAGTGCTATGGCTGCAAAACCGGCCATACCACACATTACGCCAGTGCGGCCATTAACTGATTGGTTCGATAGGGCGTAAGCTGAGGTTAGCAACAAAGCAAAGCCAATTGCTGTTAGGATTGTTGTTAGTCCTGAGTAGGCTGTTCGTTCAATTCCATCAGCGGGGCTCCATTCAGGTGAGCTTTCACCTTCTTTGTGGGCATTTCCGTGAACCAAAATTAAATAAGGGTGTGCATTGGATTGATAGAGTGATGCTTTTGTTTCAGATTTTGGAGTGCCACCTTCATATTTCTCGGCTTCGATAATGAGAGGGGTTGTGGTGACGTGATGAAGTGCGGTGACAATGAGGCCGCCCAATAAACCAGCTAAAATGGCGCTTAAAAAAATTCGTTGAAACATTGGGGTGTCCTTTTTTAATTGCGCTTTAGGTTGCCTACTAGCAACCGCGCTTTTCTCTCTCACGGCTTATCCAAGCGCTTAAGGCGCTTGGGTCTCCGAGGGGCGGCACTAGGTACCGGACGCCATAGGCGTTATGTCCTTCAGCCCGAAAAGGACTGAACTCCTTCTTCGTAAGGAGAGGCTTTTTGTTTTGAAGCTTAAGGATGCTTCATTGATCTAGTTAACTGAATAGGAGATCTTATATTTCGTCACTTCATGTAAGCTAGTGACAAGGAAAGCCGATAGAGTGACGTGTATCGTGGCCGGCGTTGTGCGCGATGTTTTGATAAGAAAAATTAGTCGCCAGAATTAAAAATAAACCAAAAAAGGCTGCGCTAAAAATGGTCATTGTTTCTTTGAGTGAAACTTCATTTGTAAGGGCATTGTTTTCAAGTGCAATAGCTTTTGCTTCTGATTGTTTTTTCATTTTTAATTCCTTTCCGTCCACCCGACGGTGTTGGGTAATATGACCTTTGTAAATCTTAGACCATAAAAATTTAGTTTTCCCATTTAGCTTTGTTAGGTTTCCTGACTTAAGGGTCTTAGCTGTACTGATGACCTTCCCAAAAAAGCGTTTAACAATAGATAGTAATTGTAAGACTTCTTCAGTGGTTAATGATCAGTTGGCTCGCCTATTACAGTTGCGGGGGCAGTTCTGGGATTAAATTTGGTATAATTTGCACCAGATTCCCTATTCAAAGCTTTATGCGTCATTCTTGTTAGCAAAGTTTCTTCACGCCGTAAACTGGTAAGTTCAGGCTGATAGTTGAGATTTTGGCTGTTTTATTGAGCTGGCAAATAGGATTTCATTATTGTTCAATATAACCAATTGACAGGGCCTTCTGGTTAGGGCTAGCTTATTGGCACATGAGGATTTTATTTTAGATAATTTATGTGCTTCTTTTTATTAAGTGTATGTTTTTTATGTAATTATATAATTTCCTTGAAGATTAATTCAATTTTGGGGCCTTGACCCTCATCTATTGGAGGAAAATATGTTTTTATTTCCTGCTGCGCTACTCAAGCGTAAGCTTAAAGCTAGTTCGTATACATTTTTACTTTCATTTGCTGTTGCCACTTTCGGCGTTCTTTCTTTCTCATCTCTTTCAAATACAACTTATTTATCCTCTGAAGCCCATGCTGCTGACAAAGGTGTTGTGAATATCTATTCTTATCGCCAACCTTATTTGGTTAAACCGCTTTTAGAAGAATTCACAAAACAAACTGGTATTCAAACCAAAGTTATTTTTGCAAAAAAAGGTTTGATTGAACGCATTGCGGCTGAAGGCAAGTTAAGCCCGGCTGATGTTTTGCTAACCGTTGATATTGGTCGATTGTCAGCTGCGGTTGAAAAAGGGATTTCTCAACCGGTTAAATCTTCAGTTATTGAAGGTAATATTCCAGCTAAATACAGAAGTGCAAAAGGTGATTGGTTTGGTTTAACTGTTCGCTCTCGGGTTGTTTATGCCTCAAAGGACCGTGTTGGCCAAGATGCGATTACTTACGAAGAATTGGCTGATCCTAAATGGCGCGGTAAAATTTGCATGCGCTCTGGTCAGCATGTTTATAATGTTGCGATGATTGCTTCTATGATTGCTCATAATGGCGCTGAGAAAACAAAAACTTGGCTAAAGGGCTTAAAAGCGAATTTAGCGCGCAAACCTTCCGGAAATGACCGTGCTCAGATTAAAGCTGTATTTGCTGGCCAGTGTGATTTGGCGATTGGTAACACATACTATATGGGCAAGATGCAAAAAAATGAGAAGAAGCCTGAACAGAAAAAATGGGCGGCTTCTGTTAAATTGCTTTTCCCGAACACGAAGACACGGGGCGCTCATGTGAACTTGTCTGGTATGGTCTTGGCGAAGCATGCACCGAATAAAGAAGTTGCTGTTAAATTGATGGAATTTTTATCATCTGAAAAAGCGCAACAGATTTATTCAAAGGTGAACTTTGAATACCCTGTTAAAGAAGGTGTGGCTTGGTCTGAT
>JAJFHW010000045.1 GCA_021775385.1 Hyphomicrobiales bacterium
TCCTCATTGTTTTTTGATTAAGTAGTGAGTTTTAAACTCACATAATGATTGAATGTAAAAACATGAAATTTTTATTCTTTTTATTTGGGTATACTTGCTAGTATTATTTATGTCTTTTTCTTTATTTCACTGAATTATCCGCTCTACTAAGGGGGCGAGGATAGAAAGTGTTAAAATAAACCATTAATTTCTTTTTTTTCTGAATTTATCCCCGCACACCTCATTAGCTCTTATTCTAACACCTAGGAATATATACCTATTTGTTCATGTGGAGAGAACAATGACATTCAGTTATACAGAAATTAATGACGTAACAAACGACGCGGATCAACTTGCCGCGCCCCCCCAACTGCCAGACCCTACCCCCTTAAAAATAAACAGCGAAGTTGTGGGAGCTGTTGTTTCTTCAATTTTTAAAATATCGAAAGATCAAATTTTTAGCCCTGAGAGAGGTAAGGCATCTGTGGCTTTTGCTCGTCAAACTGCAATGTATCTTACACATATCACTTGCGGGCATTCTTACACAGATATCGGTTGTTTTTTTGGACGAGATCGTACAACCGTTTCACATGCCTGCCAACTAATTGAGGATAAACGAGAGGACCCTGATATTGACTGGTCGTTAGATTTAATGGAACATTCGATCTTGTCTCTCATCAATCATTTTCATGAATGGAATGGATAAATGCGTATGACAGACACAAGAAAACTTCCTTCCATTTCTAAACAAAAATTGTTACAGCGCCTTTCCCATCGCCTGTATTTTGTGAGAAAAGAAACTTGTCATTTACCTCAGTGGTTTCTTTGCAAGCAAGATGAGATGAAGCTATTCAGCCCTATCTTTCTTATATCAGATGAACTTATGTCTGATTTTTTTAGCCAAGGAATATTAATTGAAAAAAAGGATACAGCCCCTTTAAGCACAGCGGGGCGCACACTCATTCGGCGGCTTCTGGTCAATGATGGTGAGTTTGTTGGACAACATCAATTTAGAAGTGATGAAACTTTGCTGAAGGATGGGATTAAAAAACAGGTTCTTATTGATCAAAAAGAAAGCCCTTTAGCCTGGCTTGCTAAACGAAAAAACAAAAATGGGTGCCCTTTACTAGACAGTCATCAGTTTGCCTCAGGTGAGAGATTACGCGCGGCCTTTGAAAAAAGCCAAATGTCTCCCAAAATAACTCAAAATTGGGATCGTCTGGCTACCTCACTTTCAAAACATGATAAAAATAGTTTCAATGAAGTTTTAGTAAGCGATGCCGTTTTAACAGCTAAACAACACTTTTATGCAGCGCTTGATGCCGTTGGCCCCGAGCTCTCTAGTATTCTTGTTGATGTTTGTTGCGAACAACGTGGATTAGAAGATGCTGAAAAACGAAACAGTTGGCCTAAACGCTCTGGAAAAATTATACTCAGTATGGCCCTTACCAGGCTTGCGCGTTTTTATGGCTTTAACTCAACACCAAAACCGAGATTGAATACAGCAGGAAAGATCAACCATTGGGGCAGCGAGGATTACCGCCCCCAGATTGATGGAATTGAAGGACAATAAGTTTTAAAACAATTTGTTTTTTCTTATTTTTATGATGAATAAATATTTAACTCAAGGCCCTTTGAGCATCTGATTGTATTCGTTTCACCATAGCGTTTAAACCGTTTGAGCGCTGTGGTGAGATATGCTCATTTAAACCTAATGTCTTAAAAATCGACTGAACATCAGTTTTTAAAATTTCTTCAGGTGATTTGTTTGAAAAAATTGCGAAGACAATGGCCATCAACCCTCTCACAATATGGGCATCACTATCCCCTGTAAGATAAATTAAATTTTCTTCGGATTTTATTTCTGAGGTTAACCAAACTTGACTTACACACCCCTGAACTTTTGTTTCAGGCGTTTTCAATTCATCTGAATAAGGCTCTAGCTGGTTTCCAAGATCAATAACATAACGGTATCTGTCTTCCCATTCTTCAATATATTCAAAGTCAGAAATTATTTGTTCTAAGTTCATGTAGACACTCAATTTTTCTTGTCATTTTAGCGCTCCTTCAGTTGCCCACTAGCAACCGTCGCTTTTAGCGCTCCTTCAGTTGCCAACTAGCAACCGTCGTTTTTAGCGCTCCTTCAGTTGCCCACTAGCAACCATCGTTTTTAGCGCTCCTTCAGTTGCCCACTAGCAACCATCATTTTTAGCGCTCCTTCAGTTGCCCACTAGCAACCATCGCTTTTAGCGCTCCTTCAGGCTGGCTTTTCTTAGCTCTAGATGCCCGCTTAGCATCCACACCAGCAACCGCGCTTGCTTAAAACCACGATCCACTTTTAAGTGACTAGCTCAAACTTTGCTACAAAATAATTTTTTGCACAGACAATAATTTTTAATGGAACTTAAAAAAGGGAAGGCACGTACCATGAAGAAATAAGGGCAGGGATATCTCTTCTAGTACGTGCCTTGGTTGCGTCACCCTGTCATTTAGGGGGCGTCAGGGTGGCGGTAGGTAACTTTTTGCTAATCCTTATACCTGCTGATTAGCGTATCTATATTTTTTGATCAGGCTCTCTATTGCTGTCTATTTTGAAGCAACTCGCCACTCTGGCTCCATATCTGCAGCCTTCAGCGTGTTTTGACCTTCAAATTTAGATGAAACTTTTGTTTTTACGGGCTGCTTTTCCAGGCTTCCAGTACGCCAACCTTCTGATTTGCCATCTGATTTGGGGCTATATGCTGGCTTATATTCTTTTTGACTAGATTCTTTCATGTCTTTGGCGACAGCTACGACAATATTATACCCGTATTCCGCTTTATATTTAATGGTACGCCATGCTTCCTGGCTTATATTGCATATATCTACGTTTCTATTGCAAAATTGGCTCATATCACGAAATGCATATTTTGTTGCGCCCACAACATTTGATGAATTGTTATTTCCAAGGGGCACCAGCAAGATTACTAGTGAGACCCAGAAGAAAGTGCGAATTAAAAACATTTGTTATTCCCTGCTAAAGTGTTTTGTTCGATGAATAGACACTAACAAAGAAGTTCAAATAAATAATCAAAACTCGCGGCCAAATTAAATGTAAATTTAATGAGCAATTGAATGTATTTATATTATAAATCCACTAAAATTTTAATCTAATTTACGCATTGCAATAAAGTTACTTATCTTTAAAATTTTAAATAAATTTTATTCAATTTAATACTACTATTTTTTCAATACGATACTTAAATCTAGTGCAATTCCTTTTCTTTCAATTACCCTCTAAATTTGAATTGCGATAACAATTTTATTATAATTTTATCTTTCATTAATCAGAAACGTTCATAATTGCATTTAATGTTAGTTTTAAAGGTGCGGACTACGCATTTATGTTGAGCAAATTAAATCAATTAAAACAGGAGATGACAGCTCTTATCTCCTCAAAAGTTGAGGGATATTACCATCCGTCAGCCCATGAAAATGCTTTGTCTCTGCACAGACATAAATCTTTCATACAATCTCATCTAATGGGCGGCCTCATCGCCCTCTTTCTGTACCCTCTCTATTTATATCGCGTTGGCATACCCGGTTTTCTGGATATTTTAGTGCTCTTCTGGTTTCTTTCTCCACTTGCCACTGTTTATTACCTCTGCCGCACCGGAAATCTATCGATAGCGCATATGATTTCTGCGGTAAATTTGACCATTTTTGTGACAGTCGGCGCCGCTCTCACTGGCGGTATTCATTCCTTTCTTATTGCCTGGATGGTGATTGTGCCATTAGAGGCAGCCCTTTCCGGACATCGTAAAGTTATCTTTATCGCTTCATCTGTTGCCGTAATTGCTCTTTTAGGTCTCTACATAGGCAGCAGCACTGGCCTATTTATTGCTGAGAGGCAATTTGGCTTTGGCCAGGAAGCTTTGTTACTATTTGGATTGTTTTCTGCCTGCACTTACGGAAGCGCCATTGCCATGACAGTTCAGAAGGCCCACGAAGAATCTGAAAACTCTATTCGTGAAAGTGAGCAAAAATACCGTTTAATGGCTGATAACTCTACAGATATGATTAGTGTGCATGATCATAAAGGAATGGTCACCTTTGTTTCTCCTATTGCTGGACAGCTTTTTAACACCCAATCAACTACCCTGCTTAAAGGTGGGTTATTGGAAAGAATACATATCTCTGATCGACCAATTTACATGACGGCTCTTTCTAATTGCAAATCTTCTGCACAAGCCATAAGTGCGGAATTTAGAGTTAGGCGCGCTACAAACTCAGATACTCAGGCCCCAGACTATGTTTGGCTTGAAATGAGATGCAATAGAGTTGGTGCAACCGCTGGTGATGATCAGCATATAATCGCTGTTACACGTGATATCTCCGTTAGCAAAACTCAGGAGCTTGCTCTTCTTAAAGCTAGAGACGAGGCTGAAACGGCCAATATTTCCAAAACGCGCTTTCTAGCAAATATGAGCCATGAATTGCGCACCCCTTTGAATGCAATTATTGGCTTCTCCGATGTGCTTAGCATGGAGCTTTACGGTAAATTAGGTAACGAAAAATATACCGATTATTCTCGCTTAATTAATGAAGCTGGTGACCATTTGTTAAGTATCGTGAATAACATTTTAGATATGTCAAAGATTGAAGTTGGCAAGTTTTCCATCACACCTGAAGCTTTTGAGCTTAATAACCTTGTTCATACATGTTGCGATATGATGGAACCTGAAGCAAATGACGCCTCAGTTCAAATCATAAAAGAATTTGATATTGGAACCCAAGACATTGTGGCTGATAGCCGAGCTGTTAAGCAAATGCTTATCAACTTACTCTCAAATGCCATTAAATTTAGCCCAACAGATACAAAAATCATTGTTCGGGTCACTATTAATGACCAAACAACAACTTTAGAAGTGATCGACCAAGGGATTGGCATTTCTCACAGTGATTTACCGAAATTGTGCAACCCGTTTGTTCAAGCAGATAATTCTTATAAACGGCAACATGAGGGTGTTGGGCTTGGATTGTCTGTTGTTAAGGGGCTTGCAAACCTACATGGTGGCAACCTGACGATTGAAAGCACTCTTGGCATTGGGACAACAGCGCGAATTGAACTACCTCTTGAAACAAGTATTAATGAGAATTCTCCTACTGAAATCGTTCATAAAATTGAAGAAAACGAGGCCTGTATCATTCCATTTAGTGAGACCGTACAAACGCTTCAGAAAACTGCTCATGCTAAAAGCTAAGACTTTTGGTGCTTAATTCCATTTTTTTGCCCATATATTACAGAATCTTAACTGAACATTACTTTCATAGTTCAGATTTCTCACCTTTCATTAACCCGCCCTTTACCTTCATATCTAATACTATTGTAAGAGAACTGTTTTTTTCTTTATGGCTTTTCTTTTGATTAAAAACGAATGTCTTTATTTAGTGAACAGTAGTTGATTCGTACAATGAAACCAGTATATGCCAGATTTATAGTTTTAAGCTTTTTGATGCTTTTTAGCGCGATTTCAGTGAATGCGCTTTTTATGCAAGATGGTCGCATTTCTCAACATGCCGATAAAAAATACCATTCTAAAGTTACTGTTCAGGTTGAAAAGCCAGCACCTAAAGATGTGGAACATGTTGCCTCTGTATCATTGAAGAAAAAAGCCCCCTTACCTATTAAAGAAAAATCAAAGCCTCGCACCATTGGAGACATGCTCAAAAATCTTGTCGAGACAAACGCTCCTCAAGTTGAGAGCGATAATGTTGTGGCATTGATACAAGATGGTTTGGTGAAGCTCGGTTATCACCCCGGCACACCAGACGGTATTGCTGGCCCAACCACTCGCGCTGCGATCATGGCTTATGAATTTGATAGAGGTCTTACACAAACCGGAATTGCTGACGAGGAAATCTTAGAAGTTATTCGAGGATCCAAGCGTCATCCAAAACGACCAACAAAAGCAAAAATTTTAGCCAAAAACTCGCAAGAGCTAGTATCCGCCTTGCAAAAGGCTTTGACAAAACTTGGTTATAACACCGGTTCAGTTGACGGCGTAATCGGCCCTTTAACGCGCAAAAGAATACGCAGTTTTGAACGTGACCAAAGAATGGATGTTACAGGGCGCATTTCAGGAAAATTGATCAATGCCATTAACAAGGCACGTGGTCGCCCTCTTTTACTTGCAAGCATCTCTCAATAGTTTTCTCTCACGGCTATTTCAAGCGCTTATGGCG
>JAJFHW010000046.1 GCA_021775385.1 Hyphomicrobiales bacterium
CTTTAAGGGCAGGATTGCTGGTGTGACGCGGGCTGGACTTTTTGTGAAATTAGATGACACTGGTGCAGATGGTTTTATTCCAATCTCTACATTAGGTAGCGATTATTACGTACATGATGAAGAGCACCAGGCTCTTGTTGGTGAACGTACTGGAGAGCGTTTTCACCTTGGGCAACGAGTTGATGTTCGTCTCATTGAAATTGTTCCAACGGCTGGTGCCATTCGTTTTGAAATGATTTCTGAAGGTATTGCAGGGGAAGCAACGGGTTCTCGAAAACCAAGATCTCGTATAAAGAAACCTTCAAAGCATAAATCTGGTTCCTTTAAAGGAAAACGGGGGAGTACAGCAAAGTCAACATCGCGATCAGATGAAAGATCAACTAAGAGCACATCTAAATCTCAACAGTCCGATGGCGAACAGAAGGAAAGTCGCTCGCGTTCTCATAAATCTACTGATCGATCTTCTAAGCCTAAGACTGATTCTCAGCCTAAACGTAAAGGTGGGCGCGTGATATCCAAGAGAAAACCGAGGAGCTCTTAAAGTCATAAGGTTCCGCATGTCTCTTTTCGGTAATTTATTGTGACAAATTGTCCCGATATTTTATTATTATTGATTAAGTTATATTTTGAAAGTAAGTATTACCCATGATTGATAAAGCAGCATATGAAAATGTCACATTACCAAAACGCAATATTATGCGTGCGGTAGTTAGCGGATTTACTCAAAAATGCCCGAACTGTAACAAAGGGTCTATTTTTGGTAAATTTTTAAAGGTCAATGATCAATGCCCGTCTTGTGGTGAAGAGTTACATCATCACCGCGCTGATGATGCTCCTCCCTATTTTACTATTTTTGTTGTTGGTCACGTGATTTTGCCACTGATGATGGCTGTTGAAATTGCTTATATGCCTGCAATTTGGATCCATATTGCTCTTTGGTTACCCTTGACCTTATTGATGTGCGCATGGCTGTTGCCACGCATTAAAGGCGCTTTAATTGGAGTTCAGTGGGCAAACTATATGCATGGCTTTAACCCTCATCATGATGAAGCAAGCGAATTTCCTTGTTCTCAAATTCCAAATGCACAAACGGCATCTCTATCTGATAAATAATTAGCTATTGTTTGAAGAGCTGCGAACTGTTTACACTAGCGCATATTGCTTTTTATATTTGCGACTATGCGCTAGTTTTTTGTTTGAGCTTGTTGATTGACGCCGCTCGCTCTTGATCTTTAACGCGCTTAAAGATTGGAATTCTCTATGGATCATTCGTTTGACAGATTAAAACTTCTAAACGGGAAAGATAGATCTGACAAACACCCTCTTATACATCCAAGAGATGCAGCCAGCCTACTTGTGATTGACCGTAGACAAGCTCCATATAAGATCTTAATGGGGTTACGTCATCAGAAAAGCTCTTTTATGCCTGATGTCTACGTTTTTCCAGGTGGTGCTTTAGACTTAGCTGACTTAACTTTAGCTCAGAGCTGCCTTCCCCAGTTTGCACTTACCCATTTGGGTGCACCCTCACTTCAAACATCGATCCTCTCTGGTCGAGATAGCCATTTATTGGACACCTACGAAGAGATTGACCTTTTTACCCCCAATTCTAAGCAAGGGCTCAAACGTCTTGTTGGAATTCCTGATAATTTTCCGCCCTCTTCTGATCCAGCATTGCTGAATGCTAAATTTACAAGCACACAGCGTGAATTAGGTGCTGGGTTAATTCTTTGTGCTCTTAGAGAGCTCTATGAAGAAACCGGATTGCATTTAGAGCCCAGCATTTTAACGAATTCTATTGATATAATTTCTAAAACCCACCCCTTTAGCTCTGAACATGTAATGCTTTCTCAACTTATTTCGATTTTTGAAAAAATAATCTTTTTATCTAGAGCCATCACACCTCCTGGCATCAAACAGAGGTTTGACACGCGTTTCTTCTTACACGATTACAAGGGGCCTATAGGTTGGACAGGGAATGGTGACAATGAACTTGTTAAAACAAACTGGGTGAGCTTTGAAGAGGCCTTATCGCTCAAAATTCATCCTATGACGAGAGTTATCCTTGAAGATGCAAATGAACATTTGTCATCCTTTTCGCCCTTTGAACAACCTGACATTGTGTCTTTTTATCAATTTTCAGATAAAAGATTTGAAATTGAATCGATTCAAATGGAAACTGCCTCTTGACAGATGGAGCAACTCACGGCATGTTCGCGTCTACTTAAGACCTCAGCTATTGAGCGCATTTATGCTCTAGTGGGCACCTATACTGAAATGATCAATTATTAGAATTTTTAAAGGCATTGAATAATGGCTAAGCCAACCACACAAAAAATTAAACTACTAAGCACAGAAGGTACTGGCTTTTATTACGTTACCAAAAAGAATGCCCGTACTATGACTGAAAAAATGGTTCTAAAGAAATACGACCCAGTTGCTCGCAAGCACGTCGAATTTAAAGAAGCCAAAATCAAATAATATCTCTTATTTCCTTATTTCTTTTCTATCTAGTCAAGAAATAAGGATTTTTTATTCTGTGATATTTTATGGTTAATAAGATATTCGATTACCTCCCAAAAAATTAGTTTCAACTTCTTGATCAAAATCAGGGCAGCTTCTTTGTGCATTCTGCGCACTGAACTTGTAAATCTTTATCGATTTACTGTTTAATTTGATGGAATGAAACACCTTACGGCCTTAGAAACCCCAAAAGGGTAGCTAAAAAAATAAGGCTAATAAAGAAAATTTGGGCTTAAAACGCAGCTGGCCCCACAACACAACGGTAGCGGGGTGAAACCGAAGTTGCGAGGCCAGCCTTTGTCAAATGGACCAAAGAGGGCCTATGGTCATTTGACTTCGAGGTCGACGAGTATCGGCGTAACGAGGAGGCCACTCATACCGATTCCAGCCGACCGCACCCAACGGAACCAGGAGATGCGGCGGTACCTGTACATCCCGCTGGGATTTTCGTAGACAGTTTTAAATATTAGGAAATTTTAAACAAGATTTAGATACCCCAACATCAAAGCCGCCGAATAACACACCTAACAAGCGATCTATAAACGAAAAAATTGCATCTAAATTCTTTAGATTTGGCTTGCTAGTATAAAAAATAGTATTTGCACTTGTAGACAAATTAGCGCAATGGCACAATAAATCAATATTATCCCCTATTTTCTTAGCTATATTTCAACATCATTGTAAAGAAAAATGGTAAATTCGTGACACTACCCTGTTAATACATCCCATATTTTGCCATTTTTAGGTAGAATCACTTAAATTTTTGATTCTCACTAGCTTTTATCTTTTTGCCACAACAAAGTTTTTAATTAGCAGCCACTTGGGTTTTAGTCCCATATTTTGTGTGCTGTTAATTTATCTTCTAAAATTTGAACCTGCGATTGATAAAACACGCTTTAAGCGGCATCAGCTGCAACACGATTGCGGCCATCTCTTTTAGCGCAATAGAGCGCCTGATCAGCTCGTTTCATTAACACATCTATATCTGCAATGGACTTATCAAGCGATGTAATCCCGATACTCGTTGTTATATCAAGTTGCTTATCAAGTTGTGAAATATGGAATTTTTCCATTTCTATCGATTTTCTCAAACGCTCTGCCACATTATAGCATTCTGTTAAGCTTGTGTCTGGCATCACTATAACAAACTCTTCACCACCAATACGGCAAGCTAAATCCATTCCACGAATGTTGGTGCGAATACGACGCGCGAACTCTTTAAGAACAATATCACCAACGTCATGGCCATAAGTGTCATTCACTGATTTGAAATAATCAATATCAGTCATCAATACCGAGAGAGATTTTCTTTGGGTGTTTGCTTCGTCGAATAGTGTTTTTAAATGGCTTTCGAGATAATGACGGTTGTGTAAACCTGTTAGCGCATCAGTTACAGCTAGTTCAACTTTCGTTTCCAGGCAGTTGCGCAAGTAGTCTGTATATTTTTTACGACGAACTTGTGTATTTACTCTTGCCATCATCTCATTTGCACAGATAGGGCGCACCATATAATCATTGACGCCCATGTCCAAACCGCGCATTAAACGTGCCTTGTCTTCTGGGTTAACAACGATGAGGATAGGTAAACTTCTGGTTCTCTCTAATGAACGAACCTGACTTGCCAAACGCAAACCATCAACACCAATTAAATCCAGGCTAATAATGAGCAAATCATAGTCTTGCTCGGCCAACTTAAAGAGTGCTTCTTGCGGATTTTTTTCAATTTCAATAGTATGTTCTTTTGTGAGTGTTTTGGTTATTCTATCCGCAGAGCGTTGATTATCCTCGACAATAAGGACGTTTCCTGCCCATTTTTTCTCACTGAATACTGGTGTTGTTTCTTGAGACAAGCCCATTTGACTACCCGTTTCGGCTCTCATGGTCATCTCATCTGTCAGCATTTTTAAACGCGCCAGATTTTTTACCCTTGTAACCAAAGCTACATCATCAACAGGTTTTGTTAAAAAGTCATCTGCACCAACTTCCAAACCATGCAGACGGTCGGATGGGGTGTCTAATGCTGTTACCATGACAACGGGAATATGTTGTGTTTTAGGGTTGCTTTTTAGCCGTTCACATACCTCAAAGCCATCCATGCCCGGCATCATGACATCGAGTAAAATCACGTCAATACGCTCAACTTCACAGATCTCCAGGGCCTCAGGACCTGAATAGGCTGTTAAGATTTCAAAATACTCTGCACTTAAACGTGCTTCGAGCAATTTTACATTAGCCTTAATATCGTCAACCACTAATACTCTTGCGGTCATTGCGAAACATCCTCATCCTCGGTCGCTGATAAAAGCTGACCAATTGTTTCCAAAAAATGCGTTACTGATATTGGCTTAGATATATAGCCTTCACAGCCCCCTTCCCTTATGCGCTCTTCATCACCTTTCATCGCGAAAGCTGTAACAGCAACAACCGGGATTTTACATAACTCATCGTCATCCTTCAGCCACTTGGTCACTTCAAGACCAGAAACTTCAGGTAACTGTATATCCATTAAAATTAAGTCAGGTCTATGAACACGCGCTAATTCTAGAGCGTCTACACCATTTCGAGTTTGGTAAACTATATAGCCGTGAGCAGATAACAAATCATGAAATAATTTCATGTTAAGTTCATTATCTTCAACAATTAGAATACTTTGTGACATAACTCAAAACGCCTTACATGAGCAAAATATTACATTTTCATACAACTATAAATCCCTTGGAGAGTTCATAATTGAATGACAAAGATTGCATACCAATATGTTATATAATCCTAAACATGTAAAATAAGCGTTTATATTTTTAATTTTTTCATATTTAATTAAAGTTTGAAACATTCATTTAGGAGCCGCATATGACGACATCTAACGGACAACTCAGCATGAAATCAGCGGCTTTTATTGCAATTAAATCATTAGCTTACATATCTCAGTCTCCTGAAGAAATTTCCAAATTCATAGCTCTCACAGGGATAGAAAGCTCTGATATTATTCGTCTCAAAGAGAATCTTAAGTTTTTAGGCGGCGTTCTTGATTTTGTTACATCTGATGAAAGTTGATTGGTAGCTTTTCGTTCTAGCGAAAAAATTAGCCCTGAAGGTGTGGAGGCAGCACGTAATCAACTTCTTGGATCTCAATAATGACCTACCATATTGGTATTGATCTAGGGGGCACAAAAATATTTGGTGCTGCTGTTTCTCCTGATGGCGATACCTTGTTCACACAACGCCAAGCGACACCAAGACATAATTATCAATCAACTATTTCAACTATATGCGATATTGTTTCAAAGATTGAAGACCAGCTCAAAAATATCGCGCCCGTTGGAATCTGCATTCCCGGATCCATTTGCCCTACTACCGGCCTGATCCAAAATGCGAATAGTACATGGCTAAATGATAAGAAATTTCATGAAGACCTGGAATATTCTCTAGACCGTCCTCTTAAACTTGCAAATGATGCGAATTGCTTTGCTCTTTCAGAAAGTGTTGATGGTTCTGGGGAAAATGTAAATTCTATCTTTGGAGTTATTCTGGGTACTGGTGTCGGCGGCGGCTTGGTAATTGATCGACAAATTGTAAATGGCCCACGGTCTATTGGAGGTGAGTGGGGGCATTGTTCTCTGCCTTTTCCTGAAGATGAAGAACAGAAGAACGCAGCTCTTTGTTGGTGCGGCCAAAGGGGTTGCATAGAAAGTTGGATTTCTGGCCCAGCGCTCATCGGACATCATAATTCAGAATACAATACAGACTATAAGACCGTCGAAGAACTTATAGCATCCGCTAATGTTGGTGATAATCGCTCTCAAATGTCATTAGACAAACATGCATCTCGCACCGCCCGGGCTTTATCTATGGTCGTTAATATTGTTGACCCAGATGTTATCATATTAGGCGGTGGACTTTCTGAAATGGACCACCTCTATAAGGTACTCCCCCAACTGATGGCTGACACCATATTTTCAGCTGATCCACACATTGATATACGCCGTCCTAAATTTGGACCAACGAGCGGGGTTCGCGGCGCGGCGCGATTATGGGAGTTTATTTAATATTTTGCAACAATAACAGATGGTTAGCTACGTTTTAGTTGCACTTATTTTCTGGTAAAAACTCAATATTTGAAACTTTTCCATTTAGTGAAAAATCACCGTAATCGATCAACAAGTTTCGGCTAACACCGTTTTCATAAAGTCTAAACGCGATTTCATAATCTGGAATTAAATCTTGTTTGGTACTTTTCTTTTTATCGAAAAATGAAATAGCAATTGGCCATGACTTCATACCTTTTAGCACTGCAATGTTTTTAACTTTGCTAGTGACAATGGTTGCGTCAGACGCTAATTCTTTTCCAATGATGGCAGTTGTGTCGTAAAGAGTGTTGCCATTTTCTGAGCCATCATAGATTGGAGCTTGGACAACTTTTTTACCTTGCAGTGCCCCTTCG
Source organism: Hyphomicrobiales bacterium (assembly GCA_021775385.1). Taxonomy (GTDB): domain Bacteria; phylum Pseudomonadota; class Alphaproteobacteria; order Rhizobiales; family HXMU1428-3; genus HXMU1428-3. Next base: position 6,965 of record JAJFHW010000046.1, read on the forward strand.
AGCATAAGCTTTGTATGTTCTGTTGGGAAAAAAGCTTTTTGATTAAACTTTACAGTGCCTGGCTTTGGGCTTTCAATTTTGACCTTAATCCCGTCAGCCTTACTTTTTCTTTCGGCATCCCCAATCGTCGCTTTGGAAAATTTCTGGTTATAATATTGGCTTGTATTAAAGCGAAAGCGCTCTGCCTTCCCATCTTCCCAACTGGAGGTGCGGACATCAGTTAGGTTTACTGTTCCCTTAGTATCTGCAATGGAGAGTATAAAT
>JAJFHW010000047.1 GCA_021775385.1 Hyphomicrobiales bacterium
GCGAACTGATTTAAGCTTTAGAGCTTAATTTAGGAATATTTCTATTTTTTTCCGCTTACGGCCAATCCAATAAAGCCAACTGCCAACTAGACCTAAAGCAAACCAGGCTGGTAATAAAAATGCCCACTGAAAAACTGGATCCCAAACTAATGGGTGGAGACTGGTACTGATTAGATTTTCCAGGAACTTGAAACTCGCCTCGTTGAGTGACGCCCAATGGCCACCAAGTGACGTAATCGATATATTTCCATCATTTGCCATGGTTTTCGTTCCGTCATAGACCAACGCTATAAAACCAAGGATTAATATCCATAATCCAACTATTCTTAATATGAACATGTTGCTAATCTTCTTAAAATTTATTTGTGAATAAAATCTACTATTTCTGAGTCTCTCTCTCTTGTCTATTTTTGAACACAATTATTTTTGTGTCTTTTTATATGACTTTTATATAATTTAGAGTGTGTTAACTCATTTTTTGCAAAGTCGTTCTTGCGTCTTTGCCCGACATGAGTATAGTCCCAGTTTCGAAATGCATTTTGAATGAAGAAACTCTAAAATTCTTAATGAGAATTAAGATTTTCAGTTCCAAATCTTTCGATCACCATAATTTGTTTACAATGCATGGATTATACCAAATTGCGCTTGCTTAGTGTATTTATGTCACTTTAGCATTAATAAGCCCACAAGTCTGACTTTTATTTTGTCTTGGTTTATTTCAGACTTTACAGGAAAGCAAAGATTTGGTTGAGGGTGGCTTTATTTTATAGAGACGCCTAAAAATGATAGGAGAGGAGCGCCCGTGGCTGAAGGCGCACCTTAAAATGCTAACGCATTTTACTTCTTTCATAAGCGATGCGCTTATCTTAAGCCAATCGGAGATAGATCCGATTTAAAATGTTAGGAGAGGTGGCCGAGTGGCTGAAGGCGCACGCTTGGAAAGCGTGTAGGCGGGTAACCGTCTCGAGGGTTCGAATCCCTCTCTCTCCGCCATTTTTTCTTTTACTTAAGCATTTTAGTTTCAAGCCGAATAATTCCCAAGGACAAAACTTAGCTCTAACTTAGCCCTATGCATATTTTAGATGATAACACCCTAAACTTCACATACCAACTATTACTCAAGTATATTCATAATTGATCTAGTCATATATTGCTTAATTTTTTGGAGTAATGGGGACCCTTTATATTCTATTTGATCTAATTAATACTTAAGAGACAAAAAATTTATAGAGCTCGTTGTTTTTCATCAAACGACTATGAGTCTCTTAGTCTAATTCTAGCACTATTCAATATCATATTATTGTTGTAGATGTTTAAAAAATCACTTCAGTTCAATTGCTTAATTTTGGTATTGATTATGTATACATTTAGAGTTTTTTGTTTTTTGCGGTTAATAATATTTGTAATTACTTACGGCCTAATAAATGTGGCATGCTTAAGAGCATATGCCGTAGAGTCTGGTGTTAGTTTTTATCTTCCTGGTACCTATGGAGATATAATGGTAGCCGCCGCACCAGCTCCAGGTACATATCTTTTATCCACTTCCATACATTATAAATCAAACGCTTCAGACGCTGTTCTTCCTAATGGAATAGATAAGAGAATTGAAGCTGAAGCCTATGCCGAACTAATAAGAGGTTTTTGGGTTCCTGATGCAAAATTTCTAGATGGTCAAATTTTAATGGGCTTTCGAGTCTCAGCCCTAAAACAAGATGTGTTGGCTGAAGTAGAAACAAATGCTGGCTCACTAGAGTTTCAAGATGATATCAAAGGGATAGGCGACCTTAGCATTATCCCTCTGTCTGTTTACTGGCAATTGGGTGATCTATACATCAACCTCTATGAGGCAATTAGCATACCTACTGCTAATTTTGACAAAACCAGACTAGCGAATATTTCACTCAATCGATGGGTTTTTGATACAGTCCTAGCCATGAGCTATCTAGACAAATCAACTGGTATAGAAATCTCTGCCACGCCTGGAATAATATATAATAGCGAGAACACTAAGACAAAATACCATTCAGGGATTGAATTTCATATGGATGCAATGGTGAATTGGCACATCTCCTCTTCATTATCAATAGGTATGCACGGAAGTGTTTATAAACAACTGACTAAAGATAAAGGTGAAGGCGCTACTCTTGGATCATTTAAAGGAAGATCATATTCAATTGGGCCTGCCATTGTATGGCATAAGAACATTGAAAGTCGAAAATACCTATTATCCGCAAAATGGTTGCATGAATTTGATGCCGAGAATAAAATTTTTGGTGATTTAACCGTGTTAACACTCGGTATTAAATTCTGAAAAAAGATGCTGCTTCCACTAACTAGGTATTTATTCAAAAGCTCATGAGTTAAGCATCAATTAGCCTAAACATTTAGTTTCCAACACCTTCTACTGATGATTAAATTTTACTCACCCGCATACATTTGGGTTAAATATTAGGCAAAAATAAATTAATAATATTCAATTTTTGGCTTTTTTCTTCAAATGGCCTGCACATCTCTTCGCTTATTTCAAAAAACTACATATTTTCCAGTTGGCATAAGGGTTGCGAAAGAGTGATTATAAATTAGCTGCTTGCCTATTTTTATGGCGGCCCTCTTTCATTGGAGATAAAATGTCTGAGACCTCTTCCTCACGGCTTAATCTTTTTTCATCTGAGCCTAAAATTAAAACGCTACACCTTACATGGATTGCTTTTTTTATAAGTTTTTATGTTTGGTTTAACTTTGCCCCTCTTCTCTCGTCTATTCGTGAGACGTTTGACTTATCTGACCAAGATATTAAAGCTCTCCTTATTTTAAACGTTGCGCTTACCATTCCAGCACGTATTGCCATTGGCATTGCTGTTGACCGCTTTGGCCCTCGGCTAACTTATAGTGGCTTACTTCTTCTTTCAGGACTTCTTTGTTTGACATTCGCTTTTGCGCAAGACTTTGAAACCTTAGCTATAACCCGCTTCCTCCTTGGTTTCGTTGGTGCTGGATTTGTCATTGGCATTCGCATGGTTGGTGAATGGTTCCCAGCTAAACAAGTTGGTATTGCTGAAGGCATTTATGGTGGCTGGGGTAATTTTGGCTCGGCAGCTGCTGCGATGAGCATTCCTACCATTGCTCTTTTCTATGGTGGTGATGAAGGCTGGCGCTATGCTGTTGCTTCAACTGGGGTGATTGCTATGATTTATGGTGTTATCTATTTCTTTTCAGTAAGTGATACACCTAAGGGTGCGACTTATTTTAAGCCAAAGAAATCTGGTGCGCTTGAAGTCACCAGCAAAGGTGACTTCTTCCTTTATATCATTATGCAGGCACCGCTTTTGTTGGCACTAGCTGTACTGACATGGAAGCTTGGTCCATCTAATCTGAATATGATTGATGGTTTAAGCGAAATCATTATTTATGGTGTTCTTGTGCTTTTATATACTTATCAGGTGTTTCAAGCTTATAGAATTAACAAGGATGTTTTTACAACTGAGGTTGCTGATATTCATAAATATGAGTTTCGTCAGGTTGCTGTTTTGAATCTTGCCTATCTTGTGACATTTGGTTCTGAATTAGCAGTTGTTTCTATGTTACCGCTGTTCTTTAAAGATACGTTTGGCCTTAGTCAGGTTTTGGCAGGTTTGCTGGCATCTGGATATGCTTTTATGAACTTGGCTGCACGGCCGGGTGGTGGTTATATTTCTGATAAATATGGTCGCAGAAAAACTTTGCTTATTCTGCTTGCCGGATTGACGCTTGGTTATTTTGGTATGTCACAAATTAATTCTGACTTCTGGTTGCCACTTGCTGTTGTGATGACCATGTGTTGCTCGTTCTTTGTACAAGCTGGTGAAGGGGCTGTGTTTGCAATGGTACCTATTATCAAGCGCCGGATGACAGGACAGATTGCCGGCATGGTTGGGGCTTATGGTAATGTGGGAGCCGTTTGTTTCTTAACTGTGCTTTCATTTGTTGAACCGCAGATCTTCTTCCTTGTAATTGCAGCGGCGGCTATTTTTACCTTCATCATCACTTTCTTCTTCTTGAAGGAACCTGAAGGTCAGATGGCCGAAGTGATGCCTGATGGCTCTGTGCAAATGATCGATGTCACTTAACGTTCAGGTCATTTCTTACTAGATTCCAGATGAAGGCCCGCAGTTTGATTGAATGCGGGCCTTTTTCAAATTAAGCTGTTTTATTCCCTCATGATAGATTAGGGATGTGCATGGATGGAGACCGATATAAATGAAACTTCCTGAAATTTCTATCGGGCAATATTCTGACAAGGGCTTAAAGGACCGTAATGATGATTCATACGGTGTTGTCATGCCAGAACCACCTTTGTTGACAAACAAGGGAATTGCTATGGCGATAGCCGATGGTATGAGCACTAGCGAAGCGGCTAAAGAAGCCAGTGAAAGTTGCATCAAGAGCTTTTTGATGGATTATTATTCCACTCATGATAGCTGGACGGTTCAAACATCTGTTGCTCGTGTGCTCACTGCGACCAATCGCTGGCTTTATGGGCAGGGACAAACGCAATATTTATCTGACCGCGGGATGGTTAGTACATTCTCTGGTTTGGTTTTGAAATCTGGGATTGCTTATCTTTTTCATGCGGGCGACTCTCGTATTTCGCTCTTGCGGCAAGGCTCTGTTGAACCGTTGACCAATGAGCACCGGACTAGATTATCTCGTAGTGAAGAAGTGCTTTCTCGTGCATTTGGTATCGACCCTGAATTAGAAATCGATTATAAATCCGTGCCGCTTAGAGATGATGACATCCTGATTTTTACAACCGATGGCATTCATGATTTTGTTAACTCACAAGAGATCATCACTACGATTAATGAACAAGAAGATTTAAACATTGCTGCAAAAGCTCTTTCTCTATTGGCGATGGAAAATGGTAGCGAAGATAATGTTACATGTCAGATTGTGCACGTCACTTCTATTGGCGAAGCGGATGCCAATTCTCGGCAAACTATTTTAGCGTCTCTGCCCTTTCCTCCTGACCTTGAAGCTGGAACTAAATTTGAAGGTTACGAAATCATCAAGCTTTTACATGCAAGCAACAAGACGCAAATCTATTTAGCTAACATCGAAGCAACTGGGCAACGTGTTGTTCTAAAAACACCTTCAGTGAATTTTGAGGATGACCCTTTATATATTGAGCATTTTACACGGGAAGAATGGATTGGCCGTTCGCTGAATTCCGATCATGTTGTGAAGGTGATTGAACCTCCTCAACAAAAACGCGCGCTATATTACACAACAGAGCACATTGAGGGCATTACACTCGCTCAATGGATGAATGACAATCCTCAACCATCTGTGCATGAGGTTCGTGAAATCATTGTTCAAATTGCAAAAGGATTGCGTGCTTTCCACCGCAAGGAAATGCTGCACCAAGACCTTAAGCCTGATAACATCATGATTGACAAAAATGGTGTTGTGAAACTGGTTGACTTCGGCTCTACTTGGGTTGCCGGCCTTGAAGAGATTACCCGCTCTGATGATTTGCAAATGCGTGGCACTGTTGATTACACAGCACCGGAATATCACTCAGGGTACAAACCAAGTAACAAAGCCGACATCTATTCTCTTGGTGTTTTGGCCTATGAAATGCTGACCCATAAACTCCCCTTTGGAAAAGGTTTTGCGACCAAGGGATTGGTTGAGAAATTAAAGCATACCCTTGCTCATCATCACCGCGATGATATTCCTTATTGGGTTTCAGCTGCGCTCCGCAAAGCTGTTCGCCGAAACCCTTCTTTTCGCTACGACACACTTTCGGCTTTTGAACAGGACCTCTATAAACCAAATCCTAAATTCTTAAACGATACCAATGTTCCATTACTTGAGAAAAACCCTATTGTCTTTTGGCAATCAGTTTCATTGATCTTGTTTGTTATTAACCTGGCTTTATTGTTCCAACTCATTCGTTAGAGTGAAAACCCTAAACGCCCTTTTTATTATATTCCTAATGCTTAATATCGCTGTGTTCTGTCAAAGCCATTAATGCCTCAGTCATAAACGCTGTGTGTTTTCTCTCTCCACGATCTTATCTAGACTTAATTCCAAATAACCTGACTTACGAAAAGGTAACCTGCCCCATAAACAGTTTTAATCAACGCCGGTTTTCTTGGATCATCTTCTAACTTTGAGCGTAATCTAGAAATTCTCACATCTACACTTCGGTCAAAATTTAAATCTGGATCGTCTGTTATCTGATCAAGGATTTGAGACCTGGAAAGGAGGCGGTTCGGATTATCGACAAAAACCTTCAAGATTGCAGCTTCACCATGTGAGAGATAGATGGTAGTGGTTTCTTTTTCAGCTTCTCCGACCCAACTCAGTTTATAGGTGTTAAAATCTATTTCCCAATTGCCAAAAGCAGCAATGACGTTTGATTTTTCTGAAGTGATTTTTGTACGTCTTGTTCTTCGCAAGACTGCATGGACCCTTGCAACGACTTCATTTGGCTCGAACGGTTTCTCAACATAATCATCAGCACCTAATTTTAGTGCTGCAATTTTTTCTTCTGCGTCCGACCGGCCTGAAATGATAATTGTGGCGGCTCCTGTTGATGAGATAATCGTGTCCATTAATTCCATGCCATCTTGATCGGACAAACCTAAATCAACGAGGCATACATCAGGTTTGATTTTATCCAGGACACTTAAAAAAGACGCTCCGTTACCAAAGCTTGACGTGCGAAATCCTTCTTGCTGCAAAGATGTTTGCAATAGGGCTGAGATATGGGGATCACCTTCTATTATAGCCACATGACTATCATTTTTATTGTCTACCATTTGGACTCTGACCATTTATTTTTAGTATTATATTTAAAAATAGTTATACGATTTATTTCGTCAATGATTGATGAATAGTGTTTGGCAATTTTGTATTGTCAAAAGGTTTTCTCAATGTCTCAAATTCCTTAACGGCATCTCACTATATTTGATCTGTTTCAACTAAACCCCTCATTCGTATGATTTCATATCGGGAAGAATATATTAGTCGGTCTTGCAAGTTAAAGGCCCTGAATTGACCCCGGCATAGTGGTGCCTGAAGATCAGCAATTCAATTTCTTCTACAACATTTATTATTTATAATGCTTCGGCTCCAGAGGCCGTCTCTATGATTGTTAGGTCTGTATTTCTAAGAACAGAACAAATGATTTCTCGTATTTCTTTTGACCTTCTCCAAGCAATATTGGGTCAATAGTACTAAATATTTCCAAAGTTGACACATCTTTATCTTCTTTGATCACAATATCTTCATAGCCAATGTTCATTGCTGGTAGTTATTTGCATCTTTGCGTCTTTTCCAAGTTCACTTTCAATCCCAATGGAGTGAGCGCACAGAATAGCCCCCAGCGCCAAAAGAGCCATTTTGCATAATCCGAAATGCTTCTGTTGCCAGCAATTATTGGCAAAAAGCGCAAGATCTCATTTTGGCATTGTTTTTAGCTCTGATCTCATGCCATCAATTATTGCTTTAGAACAAACTCTAACCCGCTCTAATTGAGCATAATCTTCGTGGACGATGTACCAAAAGGTCCTTTTAAACGAAATTTCTTTCGGCAAAATTTTTACCAAACTTCTATGAGGTTGAGCCATAAAATCATGTAAGATCCCCACTCCGGCACCATTTAGAACTGCATTTAGTTGCACATGAACGCTTGTACTGGTGAGGTGGGGATTAAAGGAGCTATCGACAAGAGGGATATAGTCAAGTTCGTCATCAAAGATCATGTCAGAAATATAACCAACTCCCCTTACTTTTTTGAGATCAGAGACTTTTTTTATCTTTTTTTGCTGACTTAAATAATTTTGCGATCCATAAAGATGCAATTTATAGTCTGCAATTTTTTGAACACGCACGCGCCCTTTTTCGGGCTTAGAAACAGCAATGACAAAATCAGCTTCTCTTTTAGAAAGTGAAAATTTTTGTGGTATTGCCACAAGTTGTATTTCAAGTTTTGGATAAGTTTCACAAAGCTTTTGTGCTACTCCTACAACAATATGTGAGGCGACACCTTCTGGTACACCAACTCGAACAGGGCCTGAGAGTTTTTCCATCTGGCCACCAAAGGTATCTTCAGCAACGAGAGCTTCACTTTCTATTCGCTCGGCGAAAGCTATTAAATCACCTCCGGCTCTTGTGAGGCTATACCCGGTCGGTGCGCGATCAAACAAAACGATATTCAGAGCTTCTTCCAAAGATTTTATTCTGCGGGCTACAGTGGCATGATCAACACCTAATTGCCGCCCTGCAACGCTTAAGCGGCCAGACCGTGCCACAGCAAGAAAGAAGCGATAATCGTTCCAATTCAATGACATTTGTGATCCCCCTGCCTGGCATTAGTAATTAGATCTATAAACTTTAAGAGCTGACAATTCATATGCTCTTGCATCACTTTATCATGGTTAGTCTTGCTTGTGAATTTTTGCACAACTGATAGCGCATTCTAAGCACTTTCGCTCAATCAAATCTATTTGTACACTTAAGTCTAATCATGCTCAGACTTGCATGAAGTGTTATTGAATTAAGTCAATAAATTACTCTGATACCACCATCGGCTACGTCGTGGTATTCTAAAAAGCAATTAATTCTCACTGATTTAAACGAAATGAAAGACTGTACTTATGGTAACTGAAATTGGAAATCTGATTGGCGGGAAACAAGTTCCTAGCACCTCAAACCGAACTGGTGATGTTTTTAACCCAGCAACAGGTGAAGTCATTGCCAAAGTTGCTCTTTCAAGCGCACCCGAGTTAGCTGAAGCTGTTGAGAATGCAAAAAAAGCTCAACCTGCTTGGGGGGCTACCAACCCACAAAAACGTGCGCGCGTGCTTATGAAATTTGTAAATTTGTTAAATCGCGACATGGATAAACTGGCTGAGGCTTTATCCCGCGAGCATGGTAAAACAATGCCTGATGCGAGGGGTGATGTTATTCGCGGTCTCGAAGTGGCTGAGTTTTGCATTGGTGCTCCGCATTTATTGAAAGGTGAATTTACTGAAGGCGCTGGCCCTAATATTGATATTTATTCAATGCGCCAACCACTTGGTGTTGTAGCTGGTATTACACCTTTTAATTTCCCTGCCATGATCCCG
>JAJFHW010000048.1 GCA_021775385.1 Hyphomicrobiales bacterium
TAATTGCATTATATCCTAAAATAGATAAAATAAAAGGCACTCTACATTAGTAGTTCGCTTTAAAAGGCGGTGTGCACTAAATTTCAGTGTGACAGTGCTTTTCGGACGAGAGAATAATTTAGCAGGGTAATATTAATGACCGAACTCGTACTAAGAACAAGTAGATTAGCTCTTGAGTGGACAGGCTTAAAGCATTTCGCTCACCCAAATCGTTTGTTGTTAATCATCCTGTTAAGCCTGATGATGTTTTCATCGGAACTACGCCCCCTCATATTAAGTGCAATGTCAGACGCCTATCTTGCTGTGACAGTCTTTGTTGCTGCAACACTAGCTGTTTTTTACTTGTTAGAACGTGGCCTGGGTGTCGATTTAGGACAGAAGATGGCCGGTGCCAAACAATGGCAAGCCCCAATCGCTTCCTTCTTAGGTGCCTTGCCAGGTTGTGGTGGTGCCATCATTGTTGTCACTCAGTACACAAAAGGCAGTATCTCATTTGGCTCTGTCGTTGCCGTTTTAATTTCCACCATGGGTGATGCTGCATTTCTCTTGCTAGCACGTGAGCCTTTAACGGGTGCAGCTGTACTCGCAACAGGTTTCGTTTGCGGAACATTAGCTGGCTGGGTAATCGATTATATTCACGGGCAAGACTTTATGCGCCCATCTAAAGAAGAATATGATAAAGCAGCTAAAGAACAGCTTGAAGCAAATGCAGAGAAAAAACCTTTCTCTCTGGATTTTTTAAATAACATTTGGCTAGCTATCTTGATCCCTTCAATTGCAATTGGTCTTGCTCTCGCATTTTTGGTTGATGTTGATGCTTTATTTGGAGCAACTCTCGCAGCTCATGAACCAACATTATGGATCGGTGCAGCAGGTGCTTTGCTTTGTCTAACACTGTGGGCTTTTTCATCTCCAGATCAAGGGCATGTTGGCCAGGAAGTAACTGACATAAACGGTCAATCATCAATGCTGAAACGTGTGATGAAAGATACAAACTTTGTGACATCTTGGGTAGTCTTTGGTTTTCTTGCCTACGAACTGGGTGTTCACTTTACAGGAACTGGTATTGAAACATGGTTCCAGACATGGGCTCCATTTGTCCCGTTAGTTGCAATTCTAATTGGCTTCATCCCAGGTTGCGGTCCACAAATTGTAGTTGTAACCATGTACTTAAATGGGGTTGTTCCAATCGCTGCTCTCTATGGCAATGCAATCGCCAATGATGGTGATGCACTCTTCCCAGCCATCGCGTTAGCACCAAAAGCTGCTATCCTTGCAACACTTTATAGCGCACTTCCTGCATTGGTCATTGCCTATGGAATTTACTTTGCTGGTTAATTAATCAGCAAAGCCAGCTGCATAACTTCCAAAATACCGGATAAATCACTGAAAAGGTGCAAATAACACTTGCAAAGCCTCAGATAGTTCTTGGGTTTTACGGCATCATTAGCTAGTTTTAGGCAAATCAGTAAAACATCTAAAATAAGTGCGATTCAAAACGGCCGTTTAACTTCTTTAACGCTGTAAGCTCGCAAGCTAATGGAGGCGCTTTGTGCGGCACCGTCGATCCTTAACAAAACAGCAAGACCCTATGAAGTTCGCACCAAGCGGGCATCCCAAAATTAAACGCCGTAAAGTTGGTGTTCTTATCATAAATTTAGGAACGCCCGACGCGACTGATTATTTCTCAATGCGTCGGTATTTGAAAGAGTTCTTGTCTGACAGCCGCGTGATCGAAGCTCCAAGACTGCTCTGGTGGTTTATTTTAAATTTCATCATTTTGACAAAGCGGCCATCTGCATCTGGTGAAGCTTACAAATCTATCTGGAATAAAGAAAAAAACGAAAGCCCATTAAAAACCATCACTCGAAGTCAGGCTGAGAAAATCGCCAAAGATTTTAGTGACTATGATGATGTTGTGATTGAATGGGGAATGAGATACGGCAACCCGTCAACAAAAGCGGGCATTGAAAAATTACAAGAGCAAGGATGTGACCGCATATTGCTATTCCCCCTCTATCCTCAATATGCAGCAGCTACAACAGCAACGGCTTGTGACAAAGCCTTTGATGCATTGAAGAAAATGCGCTGGCAACCAACGGTTAGAGTTGTACCGCCTTATTTTGAAGACCCGGATTATATTGAAGCCCTGGCAGACTCAATTCAAGACCACATTGCGGAAATGGAATGGACACCAGATCTGGTCATCGCCTCATTCCACGGCTTGCCACAACGTTACTTTGATGCCGGTGATCCGTATCACTGCCAATGCGCCAAAACTACTAGATTGCTAAGAGAACGCTTAGGCTGGTCAGAAGATAAATTGAAACTAACCTTCCAATCAAGATTTGGTAAAGAAGAGTGGCTCCAACCATATACAGATAAAACAATTGAGCAGTTGGCCAAAGACGGTGTTAAAAATATTGCAGTTGTCTGTCCAGGGTTCTCATCGGACTGTGTTGAAACATTAGAAGAAATCGCGATAGAAGCGGGAGAGATCTTTGAAGAACATGGTGGTGAAAACTTTACTCTCATTCCTTGTCTGAATGATAGCCAAGATAGTGTTCGAGTTCTTTCAGGCGTTATTAAGAATGAATTACGCGGCTGGGTAGACTGTTAATACTTAAAATAAACGTAAAAAAGCTAGTATAAATAAAAAGTTACGATCATGAATTTCATTGAAAGAAGTTACACTCTTTTAATTTATACAAGTGTAACTATATGAGTATTAGACATGTTTTCCAATTAGTTGCCTTAGATTGAACAAAGGAATCTGGAAAATACGCACTAATTAAATCGGTCAATCAGGCCATGTTTGATAGCAACATGTGTCTTATTTCTTAGAGGGAAAGATAAAATGGGCGTAGATATTTTCTTAATTGTGTTGGTGCTTCTCGTACTGGCCGTCATCTATTCTGGTGTTGTTATAGTACCGCAAGGTTATAACTACACAATTGAGCGATTTGGGCGTTATACAAAAACCCTATCTCCAGGCCTGTCTCTCATAACTCCTTTCATTGACCAAGTAGGGCATAAAGTGAATATGATGGAGAGGGTCTTGGATGTTCCAAGCCAGGAAATCATCACTAAAGATAATGCTATGGTAAAAGTTGATGGCGTTAATTTCTTCCAGATTTTAGATGCCGCTCAATCTTCTTATGAAGTTAATTATCTAGAAAACGCCATTTTAAATCTTACCATGACCAACATTAGAACAGTTATGGGCTCAATGGATTTGGACCAACTTCTTTCAAATCGTGATGAAATTAACGCACGGCTATTACACATTGTTGATGAAGCAACAAACCCATGGGGTGTAAAAGTTACTCGTATTGAAATTAAAGATATCGCCCCGCCAACTGACTTGGTTGATGCAATGGCACGCCAAATGAAAGCTGAGCGCTTAAAACGTGCTGCAATCCTCGAATCTGAAGGTGAGCGCCAATCAGAAATCCTACGTGCTGAAGGTGAAAAACAAGCCGCAGTTCTAGAAGCTGAAGGCCGGAAAGAAGCAGCCTTTAGAGATGCCGAAGCAAGAGAGCGCCAAGCTGAAGCTGAAGCCAAAGCAACCCAAATGGTTTCTGAGGCGATTGGTAAGGGTGATGTACAAGCGATCAATTACTTTGTTGCAACCAAATATGTTGAAGCCTTGAAAGATATTGCTACTTCGCCAAATCAAAAAGTGTTGATGATGCCATTAGAAGCATCTTCTATAATTGGTTCAGTTGCTGGTATTGCCGAATTAGCCAAAGAAGCCTTCAGTGATAAAAAAGGCAAAAACAATTCAGGCAGTGTACCTAAATCTTAAATAACAACATCTCGAGACTTACTAATTTATAAAAGTGAATTATCTTTTTTAAGGAGCGAGCTTTTCTAAGGAGCAAAAATGGGAAACATAATTCCATATATTATGAGTGTTGGGCCATGGAGTTGGTTAATTCTAGGGTGTATATTACTCGGACTTGAAGTGTTGCTTCCCGGTACTTTTATGCTTTGGTTTGGCGTGGCAGCGATTGTAACAGGTGTCGTATCATTTTTGGCCCCAATAGGCTTGGAAGTACAACTCATAATTTTCGCAGTTGCTTCACTTATCAGTGTGTTAATTGGACGAAAACTTTATTCATCGAATGAAATCGCGTCAGACCAACCCTTACTGCACAAAAGAGGGGCTCAGTTAATAGGCCAATCATTCAAAGTGACCAGAGCCATTGAAAGTGGCAAAGGCAAGGTTAAGGTTGGTGATAGTGAGTGGATGGTAAAAGGTGAAGATGCTGAGCTTGGCACAATTGTCAAAGTTGTAGCATTAGATGGAAACACACTCATTGTAGAGCGTTAATGGTCTTCAACTAAAAAACAAAAAAAAGCTCCTGAAATGGTTTCATTTCAGGAGCTTTTTAGTTTTAGACGTTTATGAGGTAACAAATCACATAAAAAAATAAAGCATTAAAGTGAATTTATAAAAGCAAAAAGCTCTAACCAACCTCAATAGGAAGTTGTGAATTCGCTCCCCACTCAGACCAGGAGCCATCATAGAGTTTATTATCCTCATGCCCAATTTGAGCTAGAGCTAATAAGGGGATCGCAGCGGTAATGCCAGAGCCACATGTGGTAATAATAGGTTTTTCTAAATCGACGCCGGCCTCTTTAAAAACAGTCTTTATCTCTTCATTTGTCTTGAAACTACCATCTTCATGTAAGAACTCAGTTCTTGGAATATTAATAGATGTCGGAATATGACCGCGGCGGACACCTGAACGAGGCTCATTATCAAGACCTTTAAAACGTCCTTCCGGGCGCGCATCCACTATTTGGGCCGATCCTGTTTTCTGAGCGTCAATTACTTCCTCTAAAGAGGCTAGCATGGAACGGTTTAAGCGGGCTGTGAAATGTCGTTCAATACGCGGACGATGTGGGTATTCATCAACCAGGCGGTTTTCATCTGTCCATTTACGCATCCCCCCATCAAGTACATAAACTTCCGTAACACCCATAATACGAAACATCCACCAAGCACGAGCTGCACTAAACAGGTCAAGATGATCGTATATAACAATCTTCATACCATCACCAACACCAAGTCGGCGCATACGAGACGAAAATTTAATAGGGTTTGGTAACATATGAGGTAAAGGGGAATTTAAATCGCTGATATCGTCAATATCAAAAAACAGACTGTTCGGAATATGCTCTTCTAAATATTGCTGGCGTGCATCCGTTCGTGTACCAGGAAGATACCATGTTGCATCAAAGACAACTAAATTAGGATCTCCTAATTGTGAGTTCAACCAATCAGTATCAACAAACCAGGATTTTAGTGCAGGTTCCATATGTGCATCTCCAGAGCCCCAAATGATTTCATTGAGTTAAACTCAATTCATCTTTATAGACCATCGCGAAATGAGGCTCAGGTCAAGAGGTGATTATGCAGAAAAGACAATTTGCCCGTATTTTTATAAAACATAAGTTAATAGAGGGAGATAAGACCCCAAATCAAATCGTAATTTGCAATTAGTCGATAAAGACAGCAGGTATTAGAGAGCCTGTATTACCGCTCATCCAACTTGGTACTGGCAAGTTCTTTTTCTTTAGAAATTCCGGGTTGAAAATCTTGCTTGCATAACGATTACC
>JAJFHW010000049.1 GCA_021775385.1 Hyphomicrobiales bacterium
TAACTTTGTGGTTGGAAGGGACCCTGAGTAACTCTCTGTTTTTCCAATAATATTGTTAACGGCTATAGTTGCCTGTTCGAGCCCTGGGCCGACAAGACCGTAGGTGTGTCCATTATATTCAGCGCATTCACCAATCGCGTAAATATCTGCCTCGGAGGTTTGCATGTTTTGATTAACAGTTATGGCACGGCTAACAGCGAGACCTGCATCTCGTGCTATTTCCATGTTTGCTCTTATACCTGTGCAGACAATTAAGGTATCACATTCAATTTCTTCTCCGTTTGAGAGAGCGATGCTTTCTACCCTGTCGGTCCCGTTTATTTTTTTAACAGATAGCCCTGTTTTTACAGTTAGTCCTAGCGCTTCTATTTGTGAAGCCAAGAGAGCGCCAGCGCCTTCGTCCAACTGGCGCGCCATTAATCTGGTTTCGTGTTCCACTATGATAGTCTGAATTTTTCGATTGGCCATGCCGCGTGCAGCTTCTAAGCCCAGAAGTCCTCCGCCGATTACGACGCAGCGTCTTGCTGAAATGCTTCTGGCCACAAGTTTTTCAACATCATCAAAATTTCTAAATTTAAACACACCATCAAGCTCAATGCCTGGTATAGCGGGGATATGTGCCCGTGAGCCTGTGGCTAGAATGAGTTTGTCGTAAGAAAATCGGCGATCAAACTGACCGATGACTTGTTTGTTTTCTGGATCTATTTCAACAATTGGGTGAGATGTGTATTGTTTTACATTTGCGTCTTTTGGTAGGTTTGGTTCGAGATAAACCTGCCCGACCTGAACATCCCCTGAGAGGAGTGGGGTTAGTTTTACTCGGTTATAAGGTTGCCAACGTTCGGCATTAAAAATAACGACTGGAATATTATTTGCCGACAAGCATTCAGCGGCTCGAATTCCAGCTGGCCCGCCACCGATTACAATAACTGGGTTCACTTCTTTCGGTGAATTCAGTTTTGGCTCCAGAACAGTAGACGAGTTTCTACAATCAGAATTTATCTGATTTGTCGGCAGCATATGACCCCCTCTGATAAGTCCTTATTGAAAAGCTTGTTGAATTGCTTATTCACTGGTTGCTCAAACAATATGAAAGAGCTTGTTGTTTTTCTTTCATGCATGTTTGATGCATTTTTAATTTTTCTAAATTAATAGCAAGTGGTATGCCATTTTTGAAAAATTATTTTATATGTTTTAAAAACAATTGCTTATCTTGTTTTTTGCAAAGAAGGTATGAGGCGGTTAATTTTACATTTGTGCATTAAAAATGAGCAAAAATTTTATTTATGATGAATAATTGATGTTTTTGGGAAGGAGATATTTTAGTTTAATCTGTCAATACGTATTTAAATACGCAGTCTGATTAGACTGTTGGATTGGTTATAAAGTTAGAATGAAGCGGCAAACTTATTTGCCACTTCATAGCTTTTTTAAACATTAAAAATGAAGAGCTTCATTGTTTGTATCTAGGATACTTTCATGCATCATTTCCGAGAGAGTTGGGTGAGGGAAAATGACGTGAGATAATTGAGTTGCTGTTGCTTTGAGTGTTAGAGCTATTGAAAAACCTTGGATTAGCTCTGTGACCTCAGCACCAATCATATGAGCTCCAAGTAGGCGGTCTGTGTGACGATCTACAATGGTTTTTATCATGCCTTCTGTTTCACCCATAGCAATAGCTTTGCCATTGGCTTGAAAAGGGAACCGGCCTACTTTTACATCATAGCCCATTTCTTTTGCTTTTGATTCAGTGTAGCCGACAGATGCAATTTGGGGGGTGCAATATGTACAACCTGCTAGGGCGAGGGTGTTTAGAGATTTAACATTTTCATTGCCAGATATTTTATCGACACAGATGATTGCTTCATGACTGGCTTTATGAGCTAACCAAGGAGGAGCTGTTACATCACCAATGGCATAAATACCAGGTTGATTGGTTGTGCACCATTCATCAGTTTTAATGTGACCGCGAGAGGTTGCGATATTTAATTCTTCTAAGCCTAGGCCTTCAATATTTGGAGAAATACCAACTGCTGAAATAACTTTATCAACTTGTAAAGTTTCTATGGTGCCATCTTCTTTCTTAAGGCTTGCTGTTACGCTTCCATTTTCTTTTACAAGATTTGCAACGGATGTTGAGAGGTGAAAGTTGATACCTCTTGATTGAAGTGATTTCTTTGCCAGTTCAGAAATTTCATTATCTTCTGCAGGTAAAATTTTATTTGCGATCTCTACGACATGAACTTTTGTTCCTAGAGTGTTATAGAAGCTTGCAAATTCAATTCCTATTGCGCCTGAACCGACAACTAATAGTGAGTTTGGTTTTTCTGTTGGGGCTAGAGCTGCGCGATAATCCCAAATATATTCATTATCAGGTTCCAGGCCAGGAATTACTTTTGCTCTTGCGCCAGTTGCGATAATTATATTTTTAGCTACAACGTCTTCAATAGGGGTGCTGGTTGAATCCAGTACTGTAATTTCTGTATTGCTTTTTAGTTTGCCTGTGCCCTGTAGTACTGTGATTTTGTTTTTTTTCATCAAGTAGGCAATGCCATTTGATAGTTGCTGAGAGACTTTTCTCGAACGCTCGATTATTTTTGTAAAATCGAATTCTGCTTCATCGGCTTTAAGCCCATAATTGGAAGCGTGTTTAAAAAGAGAAAAAACTTCAGAAGAACGAAGTAAAGCTTTAGTTGGGATGCAACCCCAGTTTAGGCATATTCCACCGAGTTTATCTCGTTCAACTAACGCTACTTTTAAACCTAGTTGAGCAGCTCTAATGGCAGCTACATAGCCTCCAGGGCCACCACCTATGACGGCAATATCATATGTCGACATGAGTTAATTCCTTTATGCTTGATACTTTATGTTTTTAGGACTGAGTATGTTCATGAAAACTGTTGAGTAGGCCTTGCATGAGATAATCTCGGTTAAATTTTGTAGGAGGGATGAGTTCAGAAAGATTGA
>JAJFHW010000050.1 GCA_021775385.1 Hyphomicrobiales bacterium
AAAGAAATTACCAAGTGCTTAGCCGAAAAAGGCATCACTCGTTTGCTGGTCGAAGGTGGTCCAACCACAGCACAAAATTTCTTAAAAGCAAATCTAGTTGATCAAGTGAATATCTTTAAAGGGGCAAGCTCAATATCTGAAGAAAACCTCCTTCCCTTCGGCACGCATCCTCTAGGTTGGTTAGAAGACGAGCTCGGCTTTGAGCTAAATCATCAGCAAAAATTAGGTGACAATCAAATGGATCAATATCTAAAAATATAAGCGGTTGCTGGTGGGCATCTGAAGCGCAAAAGAGTATGCAGCGACGGTTATTAGTGGGCAACTGAAGGAGCACTAAAAGAGCAGACATCTGAAGCAAAAAAACATTCTGCTAATCAATTGAGATGAGAAAATTTTCCGCTTATGACCCAGAGCAGAAGTTCTGATGTCGAAATTTCTATAGATCCAGCAGTTTACAATTGCTAAAAAACATTCTTGAACATTCAATAAAAAAATAATGCCTTGGAATTATAATATAGGTGGAAGCTTATAACTTATGAGATATTCTAACCGCCTACTAAATTAATAGTTTTTTGGCGATATTTTTCAGATAATTCACGTAACAAAATGAAATTAAAGAACCTAAACAAAGAAGAAACTGAAGTAGTCAGGAAATGCATGGAGTGCATAGTAGGTGGCAGAGTGATCCTCCATGATTTTGAATTTCAAACAGTAATGGGCATTGAGATAGAAGAATTTATTGAGATATTCAATTCTTGGCCAAAGATAAATGAAAATGATGAAAAGGTTTTTATAGCCATAAATAACTCTATGAACAATTTACTAGGATACCCACACGGAAGGTATCATATATGGGAAGAGTTTATAGATGTTCCTATTGATCAAATTGCAGAGGTTTTAAAAAAATGGCGTGGTTCTGATATAGATTCATATTTTCATGGTGTGGAATAATATCCTTATTATTTCTCATTTACCTAATGTCTGAGCCTGGCACAAAGCTGAATAAAGGAATTTTCAGATTAAATCTAAATAGCTGCCCCTCGGAGGCCTAGAGTTACAACAGTAGCACCGTTGCTAGTGGGCAACTGAAGAGCAGCTAAGAAAGCTCGGATACTTGTGTGCATCTGAAACACGATGAAAAAAATATAGCCTTGAGAGATAAAAACAAACATAACTATACGAAGAAGGAGTGCCACCTCTTCGATGGCAGGACATGACACCTCTGGTGTCCGGCGCAAGAGCCGCCCCTCGGAGGGCTTTTCGCTTTTTCAGCGAAAAAACAGTCCGTGAGAGCAATAAAAGCCCTTGCACCACAGTTCACATATAAGGCATAACAGCTAAATGTTTACCGGTATAATCACAGACACAGGCACATTGGTTGGCAGAAATGCGGGTCAATTTGAAATTGCGTGCCATTATGACAAAGAGACGATCCTTCTTGGTGCGTCTATCTCTTGTGATGGCTGCTGCCTCACGGTCACAGATCTGGCAAAAGCCGAGAACGGTGACACGATTTTTAGGGTTGATGTTTCACCAGAGACCTTGACGATGACCACACTAGACAGCTGGCAAGTGGGGCAGAAAATAAATCTAGAACGTGCCATGAAAATGGGTGAAGAATTCGGTGGTCATATCGTCTCTGGACATGTCGATGGTGTGACAGAAATAATATCTAAAAAGGCAGATGGTAATTCTCATCGATTTGTTTTGAAAGTGCCAGAAGACTTAAAAATTTTTATAGCCACCAAAGGCTCTGTGACCCTAAACGGTGTGTCTCTTACCGTGAATGAAGTTAACGATGATGAATTTGGCGTGGCGATCATTCCGCACACGCTTGCTGAGACAACATGGCACTTGTGCGAAGAGGGAGCAAAGATGAATATTGAAATTGATGTTCTTGCTCGCTATGCCCTGAGGGCAAACTCAGTTCTTAGCCAAAAGGTTCTTGGAGAACAAGATCTCGGAAGCAAGAAATAATGACAATAACTGAAAATCGAAGCAAAGTCTTGGAAACAATAAAAATGGATACTGCCAATTCTGGAATTTCACCTATTGAAGACATCATCGAAGATGCGCGCCGCGGCCGCATGTTTATTTTAGTTGATGCTGAAGACAGAGAAAATGAAGGGGATCTGATCATCCCTGGCGCTTTTGCAAATAGTGATGCCATTAATTTTATGGCAAAAAATGGCCGTGGGCTTATTTGCTTAGCGCTCGATTCAAAGCGAGCCAATAAATTAAATCTTGATTATATGGTGCGCCACAATCAAGCAAGAAACCAAACCGCCTTTACAGTATCCATTGAAGCAAGAGAAGGCATCAGCACAGGCATCTCAGCTCATGACAGAGCTCACACAATTTCAGTTGCAATAAATGAAGAAACGAACGTAAATGATATTGTCTCACCAGGTCACGTCTTTCCGTTAATAGCACGTGATGGTGGTGTATTAGTCAGAGCTGGACACACAGAAGCAGCTGTCGATATTTCCCGTCTTGCCGGGCAAAATCCGTCAGGTGTGATTTGTGAAATCATGAATGATGATGGCTCAATGGCCAGATTGCCTGATTTGATTGAATTTGCAAAAACACATGATCTTAAAATTGGGACGATTGAAGACCTTATTGCCTATCGTCGCGCCAATGATAGCCTGATTTATAAAACATCCGAACAAGTGGTTACATCTCCATTTGGCGGTGAATTCACCTGTCTGGTTTATCGTTCAAAATTAGACGAAGTTGAGCATTTAGCTTTCATCAAAGGAGAAATTGATCCAAATGAGCCAACATTGGTTCGTATGCATGGCTGTAATGTCTTGCAAGATATCATCGGTTTAAATGGTGATATGTCCGGAGCTGAAGCCGTTCAGACATCAATGAAAATAATTGGCGAGAAACAGTCTGGCGTCATTGTTTTGATCCGCCACGGCGAGGCCAAAAACTTAATGGCAACCTTAACATCAATGGGCAATAACAACTCC
>JAJFHW010000006.1 GCA_021775385.1 Hyphomicrobiales bacterium
GCCCTATCCAAGCGGTTATGCTAACAAACGGCGATGTCGACCATGTCACCGGTCTCTTATGCTTAAGAGAAGGACACCCATTTAATCTTTACGCATCAAACCGCGTACTTGGCACCATAAACGCCAACACAATTTTCAATGTTTTAAATCCTGAAAAAGTAAATCGGATTGAAACACAGCTGAACACCCCCTTCGAAGTTATGACACCAAACGGTTCAACAGGCATTGAAATCACACCTTTTAATGTCCCGGGCAAAGTCGCGCTCTATTTAGAAGAGAAAAAGGCAGACGGAACTTTTGGTACCCAAGAAGGTGATACCATCGGCCTCTATGTCAAAGAACTCAGCTCAGGCAAAGGCTTTTATTACATCCCAGGCTGCGCAGAAGTCGACCAACCACTAAGAGAGCGTATCAGCGGAGCAGAGATGATCTTTTTTGATGGCACACTCTTCACCAATAATGAGATGCTAGACCAAGGCCTACTCCCGAAGACAGGTGAGCGCATGGGGCATATGAATATGTCAGGTGATGATGGCACCCTGAAGATTTTTGAAGATATGAATATTGATCGGAAAATTTATATCCACATCAACAATTCAAACCCGGTTCTTAGAGATAATTCAGATGAGAGAAAAACCGTTGAAAGCAATGGTTGGGAAGTCTCTTATGATGGAATGGAAGTAACATTATGAGCAAGCAACCAGAAATTCTATCCAAAGATGAATTAGAAGCCGCATTGAGAAAAATAGGCGCTGAGCGCTATCACAGCCTGCACCCTTTTCATAAACTCCTACATGGTGGTGAGTTAAATAAATTCCAGGTTCAAGCCTGGGCTTTAAATAGATATTGTTACCAAGCTGCTATTCCTCGCAAAGACGCAGCCTTTATGGCCAGATGCACAGAACGAGATTTACGCCGTGAATGGATCCACCGCATACAAGATCATGATGGTGATGGCATCGAAGAAGAAGGCGGCATTGAGCGCTGGTTAGCACTCACTACAGGTCTTGGTATAAACCCAGAAATAGTAGTCTCAACGGAAAAAGCATTACCTGCAACAAGGTTCGCAGTAGAAGCTTATGTTGATTACGTTCAAAAAGGAACAATGGTGAGAGCTGTAGCTTCCTCTTTAACGGAATTATTCGCTCCTAAAATTCATGAAGAACGCATTTCTGGCATGCTTGAGAATTATGATTTCATTGATGAAAGTGTAATGAAATATTTCAGAAGGCGCCTAAAACAAGCGCCAAGAGATGCTAATTTTGCCCTTAAATATGTTTTAGAACATGCAACAACAGCCGCTTTGCAAAAAGACGCGCTTGATGCACTAACATTTAAATGCAACGTATTATGGTCACAACTGGACGCTCTTTATCTGGCCTATTATTCTCCAGCACTCATTCCACCCGGAGCCTTTCAGGCCACAGATACAGAATAAAGCTGAATGATATTAAGCTAATTTAGATTAAAGAGAACTAAGACAAAGCGATAATTTAAAATGACAAAAACACGCTTGATCGTAGAAACAGATACAACCCCCGCCTTGCCGCGCTTCGTTAAGTTGCGCCATGATAAAGGCAGGGATCGTTGGATCATGTTAGCTCCAGAGCGTATTTTAACGCCGGATCCAATTGCTGTTGAAGTTCTCAATCTTTGTGACGGAGAAAAATCAGTCGGTGAGATTTCCAATCACATGGCTGAAATTTACAACGCACCAATAGACGTAATCGAAAAAGACATTAAGGCTATGTTGCAAGACCTAGCTGATAAAGGATTTTTAATATCATGATTGAAGCAGGCGATAATAATAGTGCTGACCTTTGTGCCGTAGCTCCAATGGGGCTCTTGGCTGAACTCACTCATCGCTGTCCGCTTCAATGTCCCTATTGTTCGAACCCAATGGAACTCGAGCGTTCAAGTGGTGAACTCTCAACTGAAGACTGGGCCCGTGTCTTTAAAGAAGCCGGTGAACTTGGCATTCTTCAAACCCATCTCTCTGGTGGCGAACCAACAGTTCGTAAAGATCTCGAAGAAATCCTCAAAGCGGCAGTTGACGCGGGTATCTACACAAATCTCATCACAGCCGGTGTGCTTCTATCACGTGAAAGGTTAGAAGGTCTTGTTGATATTGGGTTAGATCATGTGCAGCTTTCAGTCCAACATGTCGACGCTAAATTAGCTGATAAAATAGCTGGTTTCAAAGGTGGTTATTCAAAAAAAGTAGAACTCGCCAAATGGGTAAAAGAACTTGGCCTCCCGTTAACCGTCAATTCCCCCATGCATCGTCATAATGTTGAATATCTAGAAGAGATCATTGAGTTCGCAGTCAAACTAGGCGCAGAGCGATTAGAAGTTGCCCATATACAATATTATGGTTGGGCCTTTGAAAATCGCCACACTCTTATCCCTACAAAAGAACAAGTTTACCGAAATGCTGACACAGTCGATGAAGCCCGCGAGCGCTTAAAAGGCATTATGTCTATCGATTTTGTTGTCCCTGATTATTATGCTGTACGTCCTAAACCTTGCATGGGCGGCTGGGGCAGTTCATTTATGACCATTTCTCCAACTGGAAAAGTACTACCTTGTCACGCAGCAGCCTCTATAAAGGGTTTAGAATTTGAAAATGTAAAAGATCGCCACTTACGAGACATTTGGTTGCACTCAAGTTCATTTAATAAATATCGTGGCACTGATTATCTACCAGATCCATGCAAATCTTGTGAATTCAGAGAAATAGACTTCGGCGGCTGCCGTTGCCAGGCCTTCATGTTTACAGGAGATGCGAAAAACACAGATCCAGCCTGCTCAAAGTCATCTTTCCATAAAGATCTTCTAGAAATTGCAGAAAGAGAATCTAAATTAGAACCAAAAGAGTTCCTCTACCGCAAATTCACCAAACAACCTCAACCAACTAAGTAAACACGGCAAACAACAATTTTTACAAACTTTTTACTTATGAGAAATACTCGCGCCGGTAGCGGCGCCCAAGAGACGTGAGAATCTCATATCCAATCGTCTCAGCATTGTCAGCAATCTGGTCAATCAAGATTGTCTCGCCCATCATCTCAACAAGAGAGCCAACTTGTACGGCCTCAGTAGACAAATCAGTTACATCAATCATTATCAAATCCATTGTAATTCGACCAACAATTGGAACCCGGCGACCATCAATTGCCACAGTTCCCTGACCTCCAGCAGCTCGGAGATAACCATCCGCATAACCAACACCAACAGTTGCAATACGGCTCAGACGTGGTGCCGTCCAACGTCCACCATAGCTAACGCTCTCTCCCATCTCTATTTCTGAGATTTGTAAAATAGGAGTTTCAACGGTTACAACAGGAGAGCAAGGGTTTGCACGACCTGAAAATGGATTGCCGCCATAAAGGCCAATACCAACACGGCAAACATCGAATTGATAATCGGCTTCAAGTAAAGTTCCCGCTGAATTAGCAAGAGATAACGGCACATGAGAAAGCCAAGAAGGCCTTTGGGCCATGAGGTCTTTAAATAATCCCAGTTGTTTTTTATTTTTAATATTCTCAACTTCATCGCCGCAAGCCAAATGAGACATAATCAAATGAATGTCTAAGCCTTCAAGCAAAAGATCATCTTCCATCAAACGCAAAAACTCATCCGGTTGAAAGCCAAGTCTGTTCATCCCAGTATCAACCTGTAGAGCCAGATCAGAATACCCACTTGCCTGAGAAAAAGCCCGCCACCTCTCAAGAGAAGAAAATGAATGAACAACAGGAATGAGACCATATTCACGAAATAGCTCCTCCTCATTGGGAAGAGCGCCATGAAAAACATAAATTTTAGCTTCAGGTGCAAAAGCTCTCAACTCTCGTCCCTCAAACCCATGCGCAACAAAATACGTTTTACATCCAACTTTGGATAAGGTCTGAGCAATAGGCTCAACACCAAGTCCATAAGCATCAGCTTTCACAACAGCAGCCACCTCCGAAGAGGAAAAAGAACCACTCTTGGTTGCATCAACAAACATCTGATAATTTTCAGCAATCCGTTCAAGGCTTATTCTTAAATTGGTGGCACTCATAAAAACTCTCTTACAGTCAAATGTTTAAAAATGACCGCGGCCATCTTAGTGATAAATATCTAAACCAAAAATCAAAACTAGATAGATCGGTCAAAACATAAAAATTTTTGCAAAAATTTCTCAATAACCCAAATATTAATCAACTAAGTTACAGAAATTTCATACATTTTTTTCAATAATATCCACAGAGCCCCTTCAGCAAAACAGAAAACTATGATAGGGTTAAGTTAGTGCAGTTAAAAAGGCTGGTATTAATAAACGTGATTGGATGGTATTTCATTCAATACTGATGGCCTTCATCAGTATTGAAAAATTGAGGGAACTTAAAAAGCTAAATGCAGGATCAAGAAATAATAGTTCAGAATACTTGTTTCTAAAACGCAGCTTTTCAAAATTCAAAACAATCATAGTTATTAGTTTGTTTTTTCTACACGAGCAAATTGGTTTTAACAATTAAGATATCTCGGGAGGTGTCCATGTTAATACGGTTTCTCAGTATTGCTACAATGAGCGTCACGCTGTTGACCTTTCAGGCCATCAACTCGACAGAGACAAAAAGCTCGCTTCCCGAAAATTCCATCCAAGCCGAAGAAGAAAGCATCTTCTCAGGAAATACCACTTTCAGCGCACTCTATCAAAAAAAAGAAGAAACAAACGCTGATAAATATTCAAAAATTCTCAATGCAAAATATATTTCACAGCATAAAAACCAACCAACAATCATACTCGCCTCAGTTGGTCCAATTTCTTTAAAGCTGCCGAAAGTCGAACTTAAAGTTCGCCCCTCATATCTACCACCCATAGATTTCATCTCGAATGAAGAAGAAGAAAAAATAAACAATTCTGAACTTCAATTAACCGCAAACCTCACTACAAATACTAAAATTGAAACTATTAAACCGCTTAAAGTTATTATTAAAACTGAAAGTCTTAGAAAAAAGAAATTCGCTAAATATAACAAATCAAAAAAAGTACATT
>JAJFHW010000051.1 GCA_021775385.1 Hyphomicrobiales bacterium
GTAAAGCGATAGTCACCAATCTCTGAAACAGGTGTCACCTCGGCAGCAGATCCTGTGATAAAACATTCAGAAAAATCTGCCATTTCTTCAGGCTTAATCTGTCGCTCAATCACTTCAATACCGCGTTTCTTCGCCAAGCCAATAACCGTCCGGCGGGTAATACCATCAAGAAACACATCAGCAGTTGGCGTGTGCAGCACTCCATCCTTGATAAAGAAAACATTCGCACCTGTTGCTTCAGCTACAAGTCCACGCCAATCAAGCATCAAGGCATCAGCATACCCTTCTTTCTCAGCTCTGTGTTTTTCAACTGTACAAATCATATAAAGGCCAGCAGCTTTCGCCCGAGATGGTGCCGTGCGCGGGTCTGGGCGGCAATAATCAGCCATACGCAAGCGAATACCTTTCATCCGTTCAGCTGGGTCAAAATATGAGCCCCACTCCCAAGCAGCAATTGCAAGATTAATTTTGTTATTTTGTGCAGCAACACCCATCTGCTCAGAACCACGCCAAGCAATCGGGCGCATATAGCCTTCAGTAAGGTTTTGGATTTTCATAACTTCGTTGCAAGCGGTATCAATCTCTGCAACCGAAAATGGAATTTCAAAATCAAGAATTTCAGCTGATTTTCGTAACCGTTCACTATGTTCGGTGAGTTTGAAAATTTTGCCGCTATATATGCGCTGTCCTTCAAATACAGAACTGCCATAATGCAAACCATGACTAAGCACATGAATTTTAGCGTCAGCCCAAGGGACCATCTCTCCATTAAACCAAATGTGACCTTCCAATTGATCAAACGCTAAATCTGCCATCTGTCAGTTCCTTAAAGTTAAAAGGCTCTCAAATTATTCAAAATTTGAGGTCTTTAATGAAATATTATTTCAATGAAAGCAAAAACAATTACACGAAACACTTGCAAGATTTATCAATATGAGCAAAATATGTCAATAACACTGACATAAATTCACTTTGATAAATTAGAAATGCAACTGAAGATGCCTTCAAAAAACACAACCATGAGTGATCAATCGATAGAGATGAGCAATAATCAGACGGTTGAACCAGATCATACAATTAGTTTAAGAGAAGAGAACATGCTCTCTTTGATTGAATTATTCTTCTTTGCTTATCGTGATTTCACTGAAGAAGGCGATGAAATTTTAGACACTTTTGGTTTTGGTCGTGCTCATCACAGGGTTATTCATTTCGTCCATCATTACCCTGGCCTTCGCGTCGCAGATCTTTTAAGCATTTTAAAAATCACCAAACAAAGTCTGGCCCGTGTTCTAAAACAATTAGTCGAGCAAGATTTCATATGCCAAAAAGAAGGCAGCAAAGACCGTAGAGAAAGGTTGCTCTACACCACAGAAAAAGGCAATCAACTCGCAGAACAACTAGCCGATCCACAAATTGAACGGTTTGAAAAAACAATGAGTAGCTTTTCAAAAAAAGAACAACAAACAATAGAAGAATTTCTCTTTGCCCTCATCCGCAAAAACAATCGCGAGGATGTAATTTCACTAATGGCACAAAATGGCCACTTTCCAACGAGAAAACCTTAAAGTCACAAAAGAGCTGACAACAGATTAAATTACGTCCAAGATCTCAATCATGAACACCAACATCATATTAAGAAAGAGAGTAAGTAAGCACAAATGCAAAGCTTAACAGAAGATACCCCTCATATTCTCCTTGTTGATGATGATGAGCGCATCAGAGATCTTTTATCTAGATATTTACGTAAAGAAAATTTGCGGGTCACTACAGCACATGATGCAGCAGCAGCACGGCATAATCTAGAAGGGTTACATTTTGACCTACTTATTCTTGATGTCATGATGCCTGGCGAATCCGGCCTCGACTTAGCCCGTGACCTAAAATCAAAAATGGAAACTCCCATCATTATGCTTACAGCAAAAGCTGAGGCAGAAAACCGCATTGAAGGTTTAGAAATAGGCGTAGATGATTATATGCCAAAACCTTTTGAACCTCGCGAATTAATGTTACGCATTCAAAATATATTGAAACGACGCGCTCAAAAAACAACCCAAAAAGAAATACACATGGGCCAATACACCTTTCATATTGAAAGAGGTGAGCTACAAAGAGAAGATACTTCAATCAAGCTCACAGAACGCGAAAGAGATTTAATGCGGCTTTTCGCCAACAGAGCCGGCACACCAATTCCCCGCCATGAATTGGCAAGTGAAGAAGCAGGTGGAAACGAGCGAGCTGTAGATGTTCAAATTAACCGCCTTCGGCGTAAAATCGAGACAGACCCGGCGAACCCTGTTTATTTACAAACCGTCCGCGGAAAAGGGTATATCCTTCATACCGACTAAATAAGTCCATTATTAAACAAGCCCAGTATTAAATAAGCCGAGTGGAGAGGTTAAATTTGTGGCAATAAAAGATGAGCACGATCAAAATTACCAAGAAGAGATCAAACAAAAAAACGATCTAAGCTCATCTCAAGGGCAACAATGGCTCATGCAAAAATGGAAAAACCTCAAAACCAAATTTAAAACAAGCAAATTAAATAGATGGAGCCTCTCACCCTGGCTTCCAAAAGGCCTATACGCCCGCACCATCCTCATCATCGCGACGCCACTCATACTTTTGCAAACGATTTTACTTTTTGTATTCATGGAACGCCACTGGGATAACATCACGCGAAGGCTTTCAGCAGCCACAGCTAGAGACGTCGCAGCAATTATAGAAATCTACAATCGTTACCCTCAAGATAAAGATCATCAAAAACTAATCGACATAGCTCGAAATAAAATGAGCCTTTCTTTTCAGGTACTCCCAAAAAGCAAACTTCCTCAAAAAACCGAGCGCCCATTTTATTCCATTCTAGATCGTCGCCTAACCAAAGAATTAAGACGCCTGATTGATCGCCCTATATGGGTTGATACAGTCGGTCAATCTAAATTTGTAGAAATCCGGGTGGCACTTGAGAAATCAACTTTAAAGTTTCTGGCCTATCGCAACCATACTTACGCATCCAATTCTCACATCTTTGTCCTCTGGATGATCGGCTCATCAACAGTCCTCTTAGGTATTGCTCTTCTTTTCCTGCGCAACCAAATCAGGCCTATTCTAAAACTCTCCGAAGCGGCAGAAAGCTTTGGTAAAGGCAGACCTCTGCCAGACAGTTTCAGTCCACGAGGTGCAAAAGAAGTCCGGCAAGCCTCAATTGCATTTATAGAAATGCGTGATCGTATTAACCGCCATGTCGAACAAAGAACAACAATCCTCGCAGGCGTTAGTCACGACCTTCGAACTATTCTTACAAGAATGAAATTACAACTGGCATTCCTAGATGATGAAGAAGAAATAAGGGCCTTACAAAAAGATGTCGACGAAATGCAATCCATGCTCGAAGATTACATGGCATTTGCAAAGGGTGATAGTTCAGAAGAAACCAAGTTAACAGATGTAGGAGAAATCTTAGGCGAGATACACTCCCACGCAAAACTATCAAAAGATGATATCAATCTACGAGTACTACCAAAATCAATTATGCTGCCCTTGCGCCGTAATAGTTTTAAGAGAGCAATCAACAATCTCGTCACAAACGCAATGCGCTATGCAGACACCGTAAATATAAATGCCTCTAAGGGGCGCAAATGGTTAATCATTACAATTGATGATAACGGCCCCGGTATTCCAAAAGAAAAACGCGAAGAAGTGTTTAATGCTTTTTTACGTCTCGATGATTCAAGAAATCAAAACGAAGGTAACACAGGGCTTGGCCTCTCTATCGCAAGAGACATTATTCGCGGTCATGGTGGAGATATCAGATTAGAAGAAAGCGCTCTCGGTGGTCTTAGAGCAAAAGTGCGTGTACCTATCTAGAGCATTCAAATGAAACGATCAAATAACGTAATGCTCCAGGACGCAAATTCATAAATTAACTACTTTGGCAGAGGCTTTGGATAAGGATCAGTTTTAGAACTGAGATAAAAACTAACCACTAAGTTCTTTCGAGCGTTTCGCAGCCGCTTCAATTGCCGCATCAATCAGTGGGGCTAATCCCTCATCATTCATCAACACATCAAGCGCAGCCGCAGTCGTCCCGCCTTTAGACGTTACATTCTCACGTAACTGAGACGGCGGTGTATCAAATAAGCCCATCATAGACCCAGCGCCATCAATCGTAGCTTTTGAGAGGGTCATCGCTAATTCAGGCGAAAGACCTTGGCGCTCCCCAGCTTTAGCCAGGCATTCAGCTAACCAAAAGATATAAGCAGGCCCTGAACCAGAAACAGCCGTCACAGCATCCATCTGGCTCTCATTATCAAGCCAGGCAACAGTCCCCGTACTAGAGACAAGATCATTAATTTGAGAACGTTGTTCAGTAGAAACAAATTCATTCGCAATCAGAGCAGTCATACCGCTCTGCACCATAACCGGTGTATTAGGCATAGCGCGAACAATCGCAGTGCCCTCTGGCAAATGCTTTGAAATGTCACTTATAGTTCGCCCTGCTGCAATAGAATAAACCAAAGTCTCAGGTGAAATACGCGAAGCTAAATCTTTCAGCACGCCATCCATAACTTGTGGTTTTACACCAACCATGACTAATTGTGGGGCAGCAGGCAACTCTTGGCGTGCTTGAGGCACAACATCATATTTGCCTAATAAATCCAAAACATCTTCAGGAGAACCCGGATCTTCAACAAACAGTGTCTCAGGATCTAATCCTTCACGGCCATCTTTAGGCTCAAGCCAGGCGCTTAAAATAGCTCCAGCCATCTTCCCAGCGCCAACAACTAGCACAGGATTAAAAGTAGTAGTACCCGTTAGATCATCATCCAGTATCGACATCATATATTATGCATGACCTTTAGTTGCAAACATAGTTGATGCCAAAGCTTCTGGTGCAGATTTGCCAGCCCATACAACATATTGAAACGCTTGGTAATAGCTCTCACTAGCTTCCAGCCCGGAAGCGATCAAAGCTTCACACTGCTCAACGGTTAGCTCAGCTTTATTCAACATCAAACCATGACGGAAAAGAAGAAGCCCATCTTGCGGCCAAATATCAAAATGACCAAGCCACAGCTGCTCATTAACAAGAGCAATTAAGCGATACACTTCAGCAATGCGTGCTTCAGGGACACGCATTTCAAAAGCGCAAGCCAAATGTAGTGCCTCTAAATCATCTCTCCAGTTCAACGAAACATGATAATCAACCCAAGACCCTTCAACATTCAAGGTCAGCTCATCATCAGTTGTGCGCTCAAAAGGCCAATCATGAATTGCAGCTAACTTCTCAACCATATCTACAGGGTTATTGGTGCGATCAAAACTTGGTTCAATTGAAGCCATAAAATTTCCTTTAATTGCCGGCAAAGAGAGGGGC
>JAJFHW010000052.1 GCA_021775385.1 Hyphomicrobiales bacterium
GATTGCATCTGGCATATAAAGGCCAAATACGGGAGCTGTATTAATATTAATTGCATCGTCTTTATCACTTGCGTCTAAGCCATTTCCTTCGATTGAATGGTCCTTTGCACCAAGCGGTTGAATTTCTGTGATTTGACCTGAGGCGATATCCAGAACAGCAACAGAGTTAGCTTCTTGCAATGTGATGAAGGCTTTGCTGCCATCTTCTGAGACTGCAATATATTCAGGCTCAACATCGTCGGATAGAAGTTTACCATCAAAAATACGAACACCAGCAGCTTCTAGTGCTGCTTGATAGATATCAAAACTTGTAAAATCAACCGTGTTCACATCAGCGTTTTCGATACCATTTGAAATATCGATGATGCTAATTGAGCCCTTAGGGTCTATGCCGTTGTCGGCTTCACCTTCGTTAGCAACAAGTAGTTTCTTCCCATCTGGTGTGAACGTCACCATGTCTGGTAAAGACCCAACTTTTACTGAGCCAAGTAACGTGCCATTTGCATCATAAAAGGCAATAAATCCTTCGTCTGTTACAGTGTCAGCTTCGATAGCGACAGCGACGATACCATTTGCAACAGCGACACTGTTTGGGCCACCCGTTTGTGTACCGTTTAATGCGCTCACATCAATTGAGCCAACTTTAACAGGAGTTTTTGGATTTGAGATGTCTAGAATATCAACTGTTTTGCTTTCACTGTTTGTAATAAACAAACGTTGTGAAGCAGGGTCATGAGCTACAATTTCAGATGAATCTTCGCCTTGGCCCGTTTCGAAAGTACCAAGAAGTGAAAGTTCTATTTTTGCATCATCATTAGCTTGGTTATGTTTTTGATGAAACTTATGTGAAAATTTTTGGTAGAATTTAGATGACTTGTGACCATGATTATGATCTGAATAGTCATAAGACTTCCAGATATTAAAAGACTTGAAATTATAACCCATAATTTACCTCTTGATTTGTTCGGCGAGGAACATACCACCCTGTTTTGATCCGATAGATTTGATCCGTTAGACCAGTGCTATCTGAGATTTTCATGAAATTAAATTCATCTGCAGTCGAGCGAACAGCTTGATTGCAGACGGTAGTATTTCAATCAGTCTTGAATGACAGTAAGATGAAAAAAATGAGGTCTTTGTTCGAATACCTAAGTAAAAAAACAAGCTGTGTAAACGTCTTGGAATGGGAGTTGAAAATAAGTCGTTAGTCTCTCTATATTTAAAGAAGCCTTTGCTAAGAACACAGCACAAATATGCAAAAGCCGTAAAGAAAGTTAGTCTTACTATATTTAATGAAGGTTCCTGGTTTGTCGAAAAAGAACAACCTTTCTTAAAACAACTCTACAATCTCCTAAAAACTCCAACACCAGAAAGAAAAATTCAGGTGAAGAAAATCCAAGTTTTAAATTAACGTTACCATTGATGAACTAACCAAGTGATGCAGGGTTGTCACCAGAGCGACCATATATATGAATGGATTGATAAAAAAAGTTTTCCGAAACAAATCAAATTTGGTGGCAAAGCACTTTGACTTCGCACAGAGATTGAGCAGTATGATGAAATTCAGCACCCAAAAACGCTTTAACTGACTCTAATTTCAGCAGTAATTCTGTGCACAAAATAAACCGGAACTGAACTTTAACAATCCATTTAGGCTAATCTTATATCCAATTATTTTAGAATCTATTGATTTATATGGAGAAAGTGGTGAACCAAATCTTTGCTGGTTCGAACCGAATTTTTGTCATCTTACAAAATTGGGCAATCCATTTAAAGGAAAGATAGCACTAACTTAATGAAAATCTATGCCAGCTCCTAATTTATTCTGCAATGGGTCAGATGCTGCCTTTCTCAGTAAGAGAAAATTACGTCTGTTTTTGAGTGAAAAGCAAAACTTTCCTGCAAAAAATGTTACAGTTTACGGTGTTTTGTAACAATTTTTGCAAGTTTTATAATTTTTTGAACGAATTTTCATTCATTTCTTGACTTAAAATTGATCTCCTAAATTCAATAATTCGTTTCTTCAGCATTGACTTAACTGCTTTTGCGGAAAACTATGTACATATAGAAATTTTTGCTTTGGGAGGTGAGGGTATGACTAGGATTGATCGTAGGCGGTTTGTGCAGTTTGTAACATCCGTTGGAGTGTCGGCTGTTGCGGCTGGTGCTCCCTCTTCTTTTGCTCTTGCTGAAGGCAAGGGTAAGGTTGTTATCATTGGCGGTGGTGCGGGCGGTGCTTCTGTTGCTCATTATCTTAAAAAGGGTGCCCCGCAATTGGATGTTACTTTAATTGAGATCCAGGCTAAATATACGACCTGCTTTTTCTCCAATCTCTACCTTGGTGGGTTCCGCACATTGGACTCGATCACTCATGATTATGAGGGATTGAAAAAGCTTGGCATCAAGGTCATCTCTGAATTAGCGACTGGTGTCGATACAACTAAAAAGCGAGTGACGCTGAAGACTGGCGATAAGATTTCTTACGATAAGTTGGTTCTCTCTCCTGGGATTGATTTTAAGTATGACGCGATTGAAGGCTATTCAGCGGAAGCTGCTAAGACTATGCCTCATGCGTGGCGCGCTGGTGTTCAGACGCAGATTTTAAAAACACAGTTAAAAGAAATGAAAGCTGGTGGAACCGTTGTTATGGCGGCGCCGCCTAATCCTTATCGCTGTCCTCCTGGGCCTTATGAGCGGGCTTCGATGATTGCTCATTATTTGCAGAAACATAAGCCTGGGTCGAAATTGATGGTTTTTGACACCAAGGAAAAGTTCTCCAAGATGGCTTTGTTCCAAGAAGGCTGGCTTGATTATTATGAAAACATTATTGAGTGGGTTTCGCCTGAGTTCACTGATGGTGGCATTAAAAAAGTTGATGTATCTGCGATGACGGTGACCACCGGGGATGGTGAAGTGACTAAAGCTGATGTTGCAAATATTATCCCGGCGCAAAAGGCAGGTAAGATTGCTCACATTGCTGGCTGTGCCAAAGGTGATTGGTGTCCGATTAATCCAAAGGATTTCTCTTCTACCCTTCAGAAAGATGTTTATGTGATTGGCGATGCTTCGATTGCTAAAGCTATGCCGAAGTCTGCCTTTTCGGCGAACAGTCAGGCCCGTGTTGTAGCGAACGCTATTCAGGCTGAGCTTGTGGGCAAGCGAAAGTTTCCGGCACGTTTCAGAAACACGTGTTGGTCAATGATTTCAGTTGATAATAGCGTTAAGGTTGGGGCTAATTATACGGCTGGTCCTGAGGCTCTTATTACTAAGGATAAATTCATTTCGAAAACGGGTGAGACTGATGAACTGCGCAAAAAGACATTTAATGAGTCCTTGAGCTGGTATGATAGCATCACAAAAGAGATGTTTGTAAAATCATAAAGCGTTATTGTTTTTGGCAGGTTTTGTCTGGTTGTTTTAATGAATGAAAATAAAGTGCTAATGCTTTCATTTGTTCGTCATCTAATGATTTAGCAACTGAGATCATGGTCTCATTTTTTAAGGTTCCATTTTTATAGGACTTCAAAATTTTAATGAAGCTGTCCGGTTCTATTCCGACTATGGATGGAATGCCTTCAGTTTTTGCATTATTTTTATGGCACACGCTGCACTCTTTGCTGAGATATTCTCCATACTCTTTTAGTTCATTCGCATTTAGAGGAAGGATTGAATGAGAGGCAATTAGTACGAGCATTGCGCAGATGAAACAAAATTTCCCAGGCATTCGTTATCTTTCCTTAATTAGCTCTTGGTGGTCAATGAGCACCGAGGAGGTAACATCCATTATGATTTTTAATTTTAAAAAAATCAACTCTGCTTACCTCCCCGTCACCCTCATGTCAGCCTTTAAAACATACATAAATGATAAGAAGGATACAAAGTTGGCCTGCAAGCCAGACGGCTGTTCTGATGTAGGGAATATTGGCAATGTAAATGAGTGTGAAGGCGAGGCGCAAGGCTATGTAGGTGATCGCTATTAGTTGGATTGTTGGGGTTAGGAGATTGCCTATAGCGATGGCGATGATGAGAGGAAGGAATACGGCCATGTTTTCCATATTGTTGACAAGGCTTCTCTCAATTCGCCTGCCCATATCTGGTACAATAACTCTTTTATCTCGTTTGCCAGTGCCCCACAAGATGCCAAATGTTAAGGCGATATAAGTCCCGT
Organism: Hyphomicrobiales bacterium; assembly: GCA_021775385.1. Classification (GTDB taxonomy): domain Bacteria; phylum Pseudomonadota; class Alphaproteobacteria; order Rhizobiales; family HXMU1428-3; genus HXMU1428-3. The sequence goes on from JAJFHW010000052.1 coordinate 4,169, forward strand.
GTAGCATGATTAAGCTGAGTTGGATTAGTGCCGCTATAATCAATATATAAATTTCAAAAGCCATTGTTCATCCCTTCTAATTATTTGTAGAGATAGACTTATTTTGGATCTAGGGGTAAGTAAATAGATACGCGGTTACCAAGAATGTCCATATTTGGATGAATAGAGTGAGGTGTGTTTATGAGAGATCTTGATATCCATTTTAATTGGGATGATGTGAAAGTGCTTCTTACATTAGCAAAAGAGGGAAGTGCTGTTGGCGCGGCTGAGGCTTTGGGGGTTAGTCATCAGACTATCTCGCGGCGGCTAGGGGCATTAGAGACGGAGGTGGGCTTGTCTCTTATTAACCGCGATGATCATCCGTGGACGCTTACACCAACGGGACAAAAGCTTGCTCAAAAAGCTCAGACGGTTAAAGGATTGTTTGGGGCAACGTTAAATGAATTGCGCAATAATCAACATGGTATGGAAGGGCGTGTGACGATATCTTGTGTGCCGTGGGGATTTGAGATTTTTGTGTTGCCTGTATTGGTTGAATTGAAAGCTGATTATCCATTGCTTCAGTTTGACCTTATATCGAATGAAGGTCTCGATGATATTCAATCTGGCAAGGTTGACATTGCTCTTCGATTTTCCAAAACGCCTCCTCAAGATTTACTTGGTAAGAATTTAGGTGTCATTGATTTTGGAGTTTTTGGAACCAGAGAACTTATTCAACAATTAGATGGTTTAGAAATAAGGGATGAAAGAGCTTCTATGCCGGTGGTTGATTTTTTGAAACCACGTCCTCACAGGCCTCATTTGGAAGACTATGGTTTGCGTTCCGAGAATAAAACTCATGTGAATGATTTTACTACGTTGGTGAGTTCTGTTGTGGGTGGTGTTGGGATTGCTGTGATACCCAAGGCAGTAGGTCAGCGTTTTGACTGTTTGATGGAAAGCCAATCAATTCAATTTCC
>JAJFHW010000053.1 GCA_021775385.1 Hyphomicrobiales bacterium
GTGATGAAGAAGATAGTCATCTTGGTGATTTCATTGAAGACAAAAATGCAGTTCTGCCAATTGATGCAGCGATCCAGTCAAACTTGCGCGAAACAACCACTCGCGTTCTAGCAAGCCTGACACCACGTGAAGAGCGCGTGCTGCGCATGCGCTTCGGCATCGGCATGAACACCGACCACACACTAGAAGAAGTCGGTCAGCAGTTTTCCGTAACACGTGAGCGGATCAGACAAATCGAAGCCAAAGCTTTGAGGAAACTAAAACACCCATCAAGATCTCGCAAACTACGCAGCTTCCTTGATAACTAGGCAGCTAGCTGCTTGAATACTGAATTACAAAAAGCGCTGGGATTTTCTCAGCGCTTTTTTTATGCGGCATTGCCAAACAATTCACACCCAACCGTCATTCCAGGTTGACCCGGGATCCACAGCGGCTAGGCTCAATATCAACATTAAGTCAAATAATTCAAGAAATTGTGACCCCATTTTCATGCAATCTTGTAATATGAGTGGGATATAATAATCAAAATGATAGTCGTTCATGTTAATTGAAATGGGATCCGAGGTTGTTTGAATGTTTTTCTATCTCTCAAAAATAGTCTGGTTCTTTCTACAACCTTCAGCGCTTTGTGCGTTTCTGATAATAGCCGGTGTAATCCTCACCAAAACCAGATGGAAAAGAATTGGCAAAATAGCCGTAAGACTCGGTGCAGTCGGCATATTACTAGTTGCCTTTAGCCCCTTTGGCCGCCAACTAATGATCCCCCTAGAAGATCGCTTTCCCTTGATAACTTATGAAGATCAAAAAAAACAAAAGGTAGATGGCATCATCGTTCTTGGTGGCACGGTTCATATGTATGTGTCAGATCAAAGAGGTGTGCCATCAATCGTCAGTGGTGCTGAGCGGATTATTGAGGCCGTTAAATTAGCAACCCACTTTAAAGAAGCAAAAATTGTTCTCTCTGGTGGCCCCAATACATTCGTTAAAAACCCAACACCAGATGCGGTTATAGTGAAACAATTAATGGTGGATATGGGCATCAACCCCAAACGGATCCAGGTTGAGGGAAAATCACGAAACACATGGGAAAATGCCGTCTTTGCAAAAAAACTGGCTCAGCCCAAAAAAGATGAAAACTGGCTACTAGTTACATCCGCCTACCATATGCCACGCGCCATGGGTACCTTCAGACAAGCAGACTTTAAGGTCGCAGCCTATCCGGTTGATTATTACACAGGAGGCGAAACCTCTAGGTTTTCACCCTTTTATTACGCAATGGATGGCGTAACAATAACAGATACAGCCGCCAAAGAGTGGTTAGGGTTAATCGTCTATAAGCTCACAGGGCGCAGTAGTGGCTACTTTCCAAAACCCTAACTTAAGACCTGATACTTTTGTACATTAAAGTGAATGATTGCGCAGGTGCAGCATTTTTTTAAATGTAACCTTGCATTTTAGATCAAAAACACCCATATAACTGTTTGAACCAACAGTTGAGATAGAATAAGGGACGTTTTTGATGCAATTAAATATGCTCAAAGCAAAACTTCACCGTGCAACAGTCACTTTTTGCGACCTTGATTATGAAGGCTCAATCGCCATTGATCAGGATTTATTGGAAAGTGCGGGAATTCTGCCATTCGAACAGGTTGATATCTACAATATCACCAATGGCGAACGCTTGACGACCTATGCAATCCCAGCTGAACGCGGTTCTAAAGAATTTGGTCTCAATGGTGCCGCAGCCCGAAAAGCGGCCAGAGGCGATGAAATTATTGTCTGTACATATTGCTCAATGCCAGCCGAGCAAGCGCGCAACTATCAACCTGTTGTTGTGCTGCTAGATGAAGATAATAAAATCAAAAAACCAGCAAATTAAAAAATGACATAAGGTTCAATTTTTTGAGCTATATAAATAGAAAAACCAGAGAAGAGTAACTCATCTCTGGTTTTTTATTGAAATCTACGTGGGAATAATTTCTCGCTCTATTTCAGTCAAGTTCCCAGCTAATCGTAACACTCACGCTTAGTTGCTGTTCCCCGCCAGAAATAGGCACCGAAGTCGCTTCTGCTTTAAGGCTGCGTGCCATAGGCACTGGATGATTGCCAGCATGACGAGAGCTTTCACTAATCACCATGACTTTGCCAAGCTTCACGCCAGCAGCATCAGTATAAAGCTGAGCCTTGCGTTTGGCTTTCTCAACTGCTTTTTTGCGGGCTTTATCTTTAATTTCATCCGCATTGGAAACGTAAAAGCGTATTCCATGTACTTGATTTGAACCAGCGGAAACCACCTTGTCAAGCAACGGGCCAAGCGCTTTTACATCTTGTACCTGAACACGCACATTATTAGAGACGTTATAACCGCGAACACGGGCAGGGCGTCCATCTTTAAAATGCTGATAATCAGCGTGAATAGAAAAGTTAGACGTTAAAATATACTTTTCTTCAACACCATTCTCTTTAAGAGTTGTGATGATCTGATTCATGTTCACATTATTTAAAGTAAGAGCATCTTTTGCGGTTTCAGCTTTGCTCGAAACCCCAAGAGTGATCTCAACTCTATCAGGTGTGGCACCTATGCTAGCGCTCCCAGTCATCGTAATTATACGAGGTGTAGGGTCATCAGCAAGCGCTTCAGTTTGCCCCAAAATTGTTTGTGACATAAAAATTACTCCTAAAATCATTCCAGAAGCAAAAAATTGTTTAAAATTAACGCTCATAAAAACCCTCATTAATAATTATGCCTTTAAATATCACCATATTATGGAGAAACGTAACTCTAATATTGCATGAAACTTCGCTATGAGCTATAGCTTCCATTCTCTAAGAAAGAGCCGCACATTTGCGGCATGATTAGGGCCAGTAGCTCAGTTGGTTAGAGCCGGCCGCTCATAACGGTCTGGTCGTAGGTTCGAGTCCTACCTGGCCCACCA
>JAJFHW010000054.1 GCA_021775385.1 Hyphomicrobiales bacterium
CGAGAAATAATTAAAGAAGCCCTTCTTTTCCAGACTTATCCCCGCTTTGGCCTCATTCAAAGACTAAATAAAATTTACAAAATAGTTTATGATGGCAATAATGGCAGCTAAGATGAATAAAATTTTCGGCCATTTCATAAAATACAGCCTAGCCAACTGATATATTCAAAAACAAGCCAAAACACATCAATTAGAGGGTATTAGGGCATTGATTCGATTAGAAAACGTCGCTCTTCGCTATGGAAGAGGGCCTGAAATCCTACGAGATGTTAATTTTCATCTTCGCCCTGGCTCGCTGCACTTTTTAACCGGCCCATCTGGCTCCGGTAAAACATCGCTTTTACGGCTTTTATTTATGTCTACTCAACCAACGCGTGGCCTCATTCACCTTTTTGGGCAGAATGTAACCCGAATCACTCCGTCTAGACGAGCTGATTTACGCCGCAGAATTGGCATTGTTTTCCAAGATTTTCGCCTACTAGACCATCTCAGCACATGGGAAAATGTCGCACTACCTCTTCGCGTCACCGGCAAAAAGCCAAATGACTATCAAGAAGACGTCACAGACCTTCTCCAATGGGTAGGCTTAGGCGAACGCATGTATGCCCTATCTCCAGTTTTATCTGGCGGTGAAAAACAAAGAGCTGCTATTGCTCGCGCTGTAATTGGTAAACCAGAACTTCTATTAGCTGACGAACCAACTGGTAACGTAGACCCGCAAATGGCACGTAGGCTCCTTCGTTTGTTCATTGAATTAAACCGTTTAGGAACTTCAGTTATCATCGCAACACACGATCATCAGTTAATGCAACAATTTCAAGCGCCGCGTCTTGAGCTCCATGACGGCCGAATTCATCAGGTAGGATAAACATGACCTTCCAACCCAATAATTCAGCGCCGCCTGTCACACAGGTAAGCAAAGAACTTTATTCTCCAACTCGCCCTAAGGAGCGCGGCTGGGGCAATCAGCACACGCCAATTGTTCAAGCCAAATCCGTAACTGGCAGCTCACTTGTTGTCGTGATTTCTATTATGTGTTTTCTAGCGTCACTCACAGCCGGCGGTGTTTATTTAATTAATCAATCCGCTGCTGCATGGACAGACAACATCGCCAGTGAAGTCACAGTCCAAATCAGCATAAATCGCACCGAAAACATTGAAGACAAGCTTTCAAAAATTTCATTTTTCCTAACAAATCAACCTGGTATAACCGGTGTCCGCCCCCTTCCCTTAGCTGAAAGCGCAGACCTCTTAGAGCCTTGGTTAGGTGACGGTGCCAACTTAAAAGACCTACCAATTCCTCGCTTAATTGCCGTCGAATTAGATAGAGACAGCAAACCAAACCTTGATAAATTACGCAGTGACATAAAAAAGAATTTCAAAAACGCCACATTAGATGATCACCGACGTTGGCAATCACAAATTCAAACTGTAACCCGGTCAATGGCCTTAGCAGGCCTGGCTGTTTTGATACTTGTGGGCTTAGCTACAACAGCTGTCATCGTCTCTGCAACTCGCTCAGCCATGTCATCAAACAGAGAAATAGTCGAAGTTCTTCATTTTGTTGGCGCAACTGACCGCTTTATTGCACGCGAGTTTGAAAGACACTTTCTCTCACTTGGTATCCGATCAGGGTTAGTTGGTGCAACAGGCTCTCTTATCGTCTTTATCTTCATGCCCTTCTTTATGCGTTTTTTAGGCGGAAGCAACATGACAAGCGCTGAAGTCCGTCGCCTACTCGGCACAGCAGCACTTGATTTACCTGGGTTTATTTTGCTAGGAATAGTCGTTGTAGTGATCGCAGCTCTTTGTATGCTAACAACACGCTATGGCGTTTACCGCATACTCAACTCACAGCATCACTAAAAAAAGATTACTTTAAAAGTCTAGTTTCGGTTTCGGTCAGATTGCGATCAGTAGGATAGTCAACCAGTGCCTTCGTTAATTTTTAAAATTGGATTTTTCCTTGGCTCGGCACTTATACTAATTATCGGATCCCCTCTCTTATTTGGCAAAAGGTCATGGGCAATGACAGCGCTCGTCTTTCACGGCCACTTTGTTTTGTGGTGGTTAAGACTAACGGTTGGAACAAAAATAGAAGTTCGCGGCCTAGAAAATTTACCTGAAAATCCAGTCCTTATTGCTTCAAAACATCAAGCCCCTTGGGAAACATTTGCCTTTCCAACCATTTTAAAAGACCCAGCTCTCATTATGAAAGAAGAGTTGATGGCCATTCCATTTTACGGTTGGTTTTCCAAAAAGTTTAAAATGATCCCCATTCGCCGAGAACGAGCTGCCATCGCCTTAAAAGAAATGCTACGTGAAGCTGAAAGTCGCAAAAAAGATAATAGAGAAATCATCATCTTCCCTGAAGGCACTAGGCAAGTCCCTGGAGCCGAGCCTAATTACAAACCAGGCATCATAAAACTCTATGAAAGTCTCAATATTCCATGTGTGCCAGTTGCCCTAAATTCGGGCGTATTTTGGCCAAGAAATGAGAAAAAACTCTACAAAGGCACAATAATAATCGAATTTCTCCCACCAATACCGCCAGGTTTAGAGCGAAAAACATTTAAAGAAACACTCATCAACACCATTGAAGCAAAATGCAATGAGCTGCAAAAAGAGGGTGCTAAAGAAAAAGAAAGTCATTTAAATTCAAAGATTTAAAAATAAATCGACATTTTTCGCCTAAAAGCTCGTTCCGCTTACTTCCTCTTAACTCTTAAGTCTTAACAATAATGTTATCAATGCGCCCCAAGAAGGCCATAAGTCAGCCCTTTTTTCGGCAATTCTTGCCTCTATAGTCATTAAATAGAGAGCTTAGATTAGCTAAAGAAATTTGGGAGGCAGAATTATGTTAGTAAATGTACAGTGTAAGTCGGGTAACATGCGTAAATCTTCTTCTCAACAAATCGTTGAGCAAATTAATTTAAACGAACCACTCCATATTTCAAACGATGCAGATCTGGAAAATGCCTTCCACTTTTGGCAAGGCGCCTCAGGTAAGAGATACATCCACAGTGTTTATTCTCTTTTTACCTGTCCAGAATTACCAAAAGCAAATTATGTTTTGGTGAAACGTGATGAAAATGATGAATGCTCAGCGCTTTCAATTGGTCAAACAACAGCAGATGCAAATTCGTTAAATTTAGCGTTCCTTCGTCAAAGCGCCGCCAAATTTGGTGCGAATGAAATCCACGTAAATGTGATGACGAAAAATGATCACGAACGCAATATGGTTCGCTTGGATTTATTAGGCTGTCAATCAATCAACGGCCAAACTCCAAAACACTAGCAGTGCTTTGGAGTTTTCTCTCTCATGGGCCTCCGAGATGCGGCGCTCACACCGAACGCTTCTGGCGTCATTTCCGTGCTCTAAAGTAGAGCATTCCCTTCTTCGTAAATGAGGTTTGAGAAGCAGTTTTTATGAATTTATAAAAACCCAACACGCGCTAGCACGGTTGCTTTTGACACTTACCGGTTAAGCTACAAAATTTAAAACCACCCTTACGAAGAAGGAGTGAGGCCTTTTCGGCATCAGGACATGGCAGCAAGCGCCGCACCTCGTAGGCTCTAGCGCCATAAGCGCTAGAAATAGCCGTGAGAGAAAAAAGAGCAACTGAAGCACAATAATCTCACTACAACTTATAAGCACAGCCCGTCAGCGCCAAGATCCGTGTGAGCTCTGCATCATAAAATCCAAGCTCATCCATATGACGCAATGTGGAGAGAAAATAATCAATATTTTTACCTGAGTGACCAACACATCTTTTAATAATATCCGCCTTTCGCTGAACTGAAAAAGAGCCGATATATTGTTTATGGCCTCGATCAGCAACATAACATAAAGCCCTGCAAACCCGCCCACTGCCATCAAGGAACTCAACAGGCATATATACCTCACGGTAAACTCTGGTCACTTGCTCTCGCTTGCGCAAATAATTCAGCGTTTGCACTGCTTCCTTAGGTGGCACATAAAACAAAACCCCATCACAAGCTCCACCACGATCAAGCCCAAGAACCAATCCCGGTTGACGATACGAACCTCGGTGATAAACAGAGCGCACACAAAAAGAACGGCGCAACCCAGCACACCGACCATTCACCCGATACTCATATGAAAAATCAGGCCGCCACATAAGAGAGCCATATCCAAAAACCCACAAGCCTCGAGTAGCAACAAGTCCCCGAGTAGCGGCAAGTTCCTCGCCAGAAGGAGACAGTGCCTCAGTCTCCACTCCCTCGCAATCAACATCAATGCTAGTCATCATGATGACATTTCATTCCTAATCTAATCCTTTAGTAACAACCTCAAAAAATAAAGCGTTACTTATTTGTTTAAGCAGGTAGTGGCCGAACTTGCATAGGTGCCGTTTTCATGCGGCTGACCTTAATACCCTTAGGGCGTAATGGTTGAGCAACTTCCTTAATCGCATCAACCATAAACATCCCAGAAAATCTCGGCCAAACTTTAGCACCTATCCGCTCAATTGCAGGGCTTGTTGCTAATTTCAGTTTAGTATCAAAGGGGGAAAAATGAACAAGGGGGTCAATGGAAAGCGGACGAAACCATGAACGAATAAGAAGGTCCCGCAATTGCCCCCGACTAAAGGGCTGTCCATTGCCAAATGGCGTCGTATCAACCCGCGCCCATAATCCAGAGCGATTAGGCACAATCAATAACAACCGCCCTTCCGGTTTCATAATGCGCCACACTTCTTTTAAATGCATTTCAACATCAGAAAAAAACTCAAGCCCGTGAACTTCAATCACCCTATCAAAACTATCATCCCCCACAGGAAACATATCTTCATCAATCATCACTGAACGCAATGGCCCCTCAGCAGGCCAAATAAGTCCACCTTGTCCAGCAGGACTAAACGCTGCAACTTGATGAGAATCTTTAAGAAATGGCCTCAAATAAGGAGATGGGTAACCAATACCGGCTAAATTAAGTTGAGAACCATGAGGCCAGTGTTCAATTATTTTTTGTGTTATTTGCTGACGAACCCGCAAACCAAGTGCACTGGCATAAAAATCACGAATTTCAACAACATCTAAATGCATAGGGCCATAACCATATAAAATTGTAAGTTTAAGAGCGCTTTATAAATACTTGAAAAACAATAACACTTAGCGCATCACCCCACACAATATATTTTGTGGATAGTAAATGAACATTACCCCCTCAAATATTAAATGAGCCTTATTGTAATAACACCAAACATGACAATTATAACTATAAGATCTACACTAACCAAAAAAATAAAGTGACTAAAAAAAGAGAAAGCCCCCGCTATGAGCTTAGAGACCATCCTAGTCCCCTGCTATACAGATAATTACGCTGTTCTTCTCCATGATGACAAAACCAATAAAACCATCTGTATAGACGCCCCCGAAGCCAGACCAATACTCTCTGCCCTCTCAGAGCGCAACTGGTCTCTAGACACACTCTTAATCACTCACCACCACCAAGACCACATAGCTGGAATTGATCAAATTAAAGAAATAACAGGTGCTAAAACCTACGGCCCAGAAGCTGAAAAACTGCAAATTCCTAATCTCGATGAGCTTGTTAAAGAAGGCACACCTCTCACTTGGTCAGACAGAAAAATCGATGTTTTAGAAACTCCAGGCCACACACTTGGCCACGTTTGTTATCATTTTAAAGAAGATAACATCATATTCACTGGTGACACTTTATTCGCTCTTGGTTGCGGACGCCTATTTGAAGGCACACCCGCCCAAATGTGGCATTCTCTTTCCAAACTCATAGCCTTACCCAAAACAACCAAAGTCTATTGCGGCCATGAATACACGCTTTCAAATGCTGAATTTGCATGCAAGTATGAGCCCAATAACATTGACCTAAAAACCAGAATACTAGAAATCAGAGCAGCAAGATCAAAAAACCAACCAACAATACCAACTACCATTGAGAAAGAACTTCTCACAAATCCATTTTTAAGAGCCTCAAGTCCAGAACTACGAGAAAAACTAAACCTCAAAAATGCCACCGATGAAGAAGTCTTCACAGAAATACGCAACAGAAAAAACAACGATTAATAATTATAAAAAAAAACAACATGAGCCAAGAAAACAAACTTTTCACCCAAACCGCAAGAGAAACACTCTATGATATAATCTTCAATCGAAGAGATGTAAGAGGTGAATTTAAAAGCGATCCTATTGATGATGCCATTCTGGCAAGGATACTTATCGCAGCTCACCACGCACCTTCTGTTGGGTTTATGCAACCCTGGAACTTCCTTCTTATTGATGATGAAAAAGTCCAAGAAAACATTCATGCGCTCTTTGTTAAAGCCAATGATGAAGCTGCCTCCATGTTTGAAGAGGAAAAACAAAGCCTCTATCAATCTTTAAAATTAGAAGGACTGTTAACCTCGCCTCTTCACGTTTGCATCACCTGTGATCGAGACAGAGCAGGCCCGGTTGTCCTAGGGCGAACACACATGAGCGACATGGATTTATATTCAACCGTCTGTGCCGTACAAAATTTTTGGCTCGCAGCTAGAGCCGAGAACATCGGTGTTGGATGGGTCAGTATTTTTCATGAAAAAGAAGTAAAAGCACTCTTAGGGATACCAGATGACATACACCTCATTGCTTATTTAACGGTAGGCCATGTCAGCACATTTCATCAAGAACCAGACCTTTCAAGAAAAGGTTGGCGCAAACGACTAAACTTAAATGAGTTAATTATGAAAAATCATTGGAACATCAATGAAGTAAACTCAGAAGATGATCCAGAAAGTGATACAGAATGCGATAAAGAAGGTTTAAACAATAAAAGCAAACTAGCTGAACATATCACAAATGAACTAAACCGATTAGCGCCGCAAAATCCAAACAAAAACGAATCGGAATAACCCTTCAAAACCGACTATTTGTCAACCAAGATTCTCATGAGATTCAAGAGACAAAGTGATTCGTTTTTTAAGCGTAAATCACGAATTTTATTGATAAAATCAAAGAAGCACTCACCAATTTTGTAACATATCTGTCGCAAAGTTGAGAAAGAACATACGAATTAGTCCGAAAACTGTGTATCTCCCCTGCCAATACACCAACTCCTATTGAGTTCGCAATGGCGCTCCTCTTAATATGGCGAAGACATGTTAAGAGGAAGGCCTTTTAACATGTACAATTTCAGTGGGGGAATTGAAAATGAGAAAGTTACCAGCTGAGACACGTCTCTGCGCGGTATTTGTTGATTACGACAATATCTACCTGTCTCTCAGACGGCAGGATGAGCTTGCCGCTAAGCAATTCCCAAAAAACGTCATTCATTGGTTGCGTCAACTGGAAACCGGTGAACTCATCACCGAGACAAGCAACAGCGGTGCGAAAATTGAACGCCGTCTGGTTATGTGCCGTTGCTACGGCAATCCAGTGCCACGCCGAAACAGCAATGATCAAAGCACCGATATAGGTTCTTTCCCATTTGTACGTCACCATTTCTTGCGGGCTGGTTTCGACATCGTTGATTGTCCACCACTAACATCTCAGTTGAAAAATTCATCTGACATTCGCATGGTCATGGATATTCAGGATTTTTTAGATCACAAAACTCATTTCGATGAATTTATGATCCTTTCTGGCGACGCTGACTTTGCACCTATTTTGCAAAGGCTCCGCACCCATGCCCGCAATACAACAATTTATGTCAATGAAAACACTGCAGTTCCATATGTAGCATTGTGTGATGCTCAAGTTCGCGAACAAGATCTTCTCAATAGAATGCAAAAGTTTGCAAAACAAGAAGCTAGCAGTAACAAAAAAATCGAACGCAAAAACAAAAATTTATTACCCGAGCCAGAAAAATCAAACTTAGAAAATTCTGGTCAAAACAACACTGGCCTTGCAGATATACGCACACAAATCACAAATGAGATTGAAAGAGCTGTTTCAAATTCAAACGCCCCTGTAGCGCTCTCATTTTTAGCCGATAAAGCACAAAGAACAATTGGCCATGAGAAAACTGTTGGCTCAAATTGGGCTGGCTATGGCAGCTTTTTAAACTTTTTACAAAACAACTTGCCAGAGACCATGCGCGTCACAACAAACCAACCTTATTATGTTGTCGATGAAAGCCGTCATCAATCGCCAAGAGCCACATCTGAACCGACCGTATCAGAACCTGAGACAACGACGCACCATTTAGATCAAAATTATCATACTCCTTCAGCAAGAGATCATTACACTGAAACTGATCATAATGAACTGGAACAAGAAACATACTCCATTCCAGTACGCCAGCAAGAAGCAAATAAGATCTTAGAAAACAACCAATCAATTAGGGATACGATTAGCCGCGTTCATGAATACACTCACGTGCCAGCTCTGGCACCAAGTGAATATCGAATCATGTTTGAAGTCATCACAGATGAACTAAGCGAAGTCGGTCTCAAGGGTAGACAAACCGCCTATAACATCTCAAGCCGAGCAAAAGTTGAAGCGGTAGAGCTAAGCCCTGAAGATGCTCAATTCGTTTTGGATATTATTTCTGAAGCAGATCCATGGTTTGAAAAAGGAATTAGCCCTCCTCTTTTTGCAGAACGCTTTTTAAATGCGATTATCGCAAGATGCCGCACAAATGGCCTTCATTTGACCCAAGAAGAATTCGAGCTTGTATCTGCTTGGTTTACCGGAAACACAAAAAGCTTAGCGCATCAACACTATGCTGATCATGGGCAGCTCACACACAATAACCAAGAAACCTGGTTGCTACCAAACAGCGAGCATGAAGCTTACATGGAACCCGCACAGCAATTGCGCAGCCCATATATTGATCCTCTAAACCCAAATCATGACACTCATGATCATCATGAAACTCATGAGCATATGGAAAAAGAACTGCCCAGAATGTTCCGCTTAGGTTCTGATAGATGAGATCACCTATATCTGAAACAACCAGCCTCAAAAGAACCAAATCCCCTGGAAACTCAACGAATTGATGATGTCGCATGCCCGGAAATAGAACGTGCCACACAAAGCGGGTACCGGTTTTGTGAAATTGCGGTTGCCCGTGGGCAACTGACACCACATAGTCACAAGCCGAAAAACTGAATTTTGACAATAAAGTGATATGCCAACAAGTGCTGTGAGCACCTAGACGATTGCTATCTGTGGATCAAAAAAATGCCATCGTTCGAAGCTCTATGCTTTCCCGCTTTGGAGCATTGGGGGGCGTTGTCGGGTCTTCAAATGCGCTATGCCCCATAAACCGAGCACGACCATCTGTCTCACTATCATATGTCTTAAGTAAAAGCGCTTGATCCGGTGCCATCTCGGGGAAATACCACCATTTGTGGTTATCAGAGTGACGCAGAACATATATTTCGCCCGTTCTATCACTATATTTAAGATTCATAAGCAGTAAGTCTTCGTCCACTTGCGATTGTGCATCACAACAGGCAAGGGGTAGTTCTTCCACCACTTCATATAGCGACTTCCAAACATTGAAAAAAGCCACTCTTGACTTCAAGAGCTCATCAGCTTCATCAGGTAGTACATCGCGAACGCGATCTGCTCCCGACTTTGGCGTGTAATCACTATGGACTAGCATCACAGCAGGTCGTTGAGTTTCTACCTGCTTTGTAGAATCTGTGGGCAAACCTTTGCGTATCGTGTGGTCAAATATTTCAACCCGCTTGGCCCCTGTATGTTTCTTAACAAACTCGGTGACCTGGGGATAAAAAACACTTTTAATTTCAGTTTCGTCATTAAAACTCTGAAATGAATTTTCGATTGGTTTCAACGCAAACCCTTGTTTGTCCAGTTCAAAACTGTCCAGGTGAGGCCAGCCATCATTGATTTCCATTTCTTGAATATCAGTGCCGGGGGGATTTAGCTCAACATCCACGTCCGGTTCATAAAAATAATAGTCAATGGGACGTCCATTATCTAGAGAGTAATTGAAAGAAGCTCGAACGTTTGGCATATCTATTTCTCCTTTTTACCTGCTTATTTTATGCCGATTCAGTCAATGTGAACCCTTGCCCAACATGAGTATCGCGCCACCAAGGCTGGGGCTCAATATCCTGCGAAATCCATCGAGATATATTTGGATGATCTTGAAGTGGCAGCTTTGACCAGGCATGAAGGTGCATTGGAGCGGCGACGGCGACGTCTGCTATTGTGGGTGTTTCACCGCAGATAAATCGGCTTGAGCCAAGCCTGTCATTCAATAAAGAAGCTAACTTATTGTAGTTCTCAAGTTCAGCATTAAGTAATTCATTATCAGGCTCTGCACCCAGATGTGGCTTGACGCAATTCTCGACAAGAAATTTGTAACAGGTGTTAAACCATTGACCACATTCCCAAAACAACCAGCGATTTATTTCGGTTCGATTCTTAAAATCAACGGGGTAGAATTCAGTTTTGCCATTCTTATCAGCTGCATATTGTAGAATAGCATTAGATTCCCATAATACGACATCACCATCACGCACTGTTGGCAAAGATGCATTCGGATTTATCGCCAAGTACCCAGGACTTTTTTGTTCACCGGCAAAATAATCGGTATATTTTAACTCATATGGAAAATCCAACATCTTAAGCCCTGCAAGTACTTTGCGACAGTTGATGGAAATCGGGTCTGCAAATACTTCCAACTTTTGAGAGCTCTGCCCGTCATTTTTACGCCAAAATGCCATTTATCACCTCCTCCGTATCAACTGAGCATTCCTGCCAGTCTTTTCCAGGGTTATCCCTTGCAAAAAGGGTATTCTCTGGACTATCATCTTACAAACAGATGTTATTGGTTGGCATCACAATGAATCGCGATATTATAGGTTTAAATCCCCGTTTGTTATTGGCTTTTGAAGCCATAATGACAGAGCGCAATGTCACTGCTGCAGCAAATCGCCTCGGGCTAACCCAACAAGGTATGAGCGGGCAACTGGCAAGACTGCGCCAAGAGTTTAGTGATCAATTGTTTGTTCGCGGCGCTAGCGGCGTTATTCCCACTCCCAGAGCGATAGAGCTTTTACCCTTGGTTATCGCAGGGTTAGATGCCTTGCACGCAATAGCCTCCAGTGACAGCTTCTCACCATTGACCTTTAAAGGCTCAGCAACAATTGCCGCATCCGATTATGCGCAAGCACTCGTCTTACCAAAGTTTTTGAAAAACATACGCGAGGAGGCTCCGGAACTTCAGATTTCAATACGACCCGCTGATGTAGAAATCCTTGCGACAATGCTTGAAAATAGTCGCCTTGATTTGGCATTGACTGTCCCGCAGTTTTCTCCATCTGGCTTGGAATCGGAGTTATTGTTTGAAGAAAGATACATTGGTGTGGCTAGGGTCGGGCACCCTGCCTTGCAATCCGGCACTATTTCCTTAGACGATTTCTGCCAACATCCGCACTTACTGGTTGCCCCATACAAAGGGGATGCTTTGGGTCCCACAGACAAAGCTCTCAGTACAATTGGACGGTCCCGCAAGATCGGTCTGGTCGTACCAGGGTTTTCTGTATGTGGTGCGTTGCTTGAACAATCTGATCTAATCTCCGTTCTACCAGAACGACTTTTAGGTACAATGCGGAGAAATTTAACCGGCTTCAAATTACCCGTTGATGTTGAAAGTTTCCGTGTGGAGATGGTCTGGCCTGAACGATTGAAAAAATCAATTTCTCACATATGGCTGCGCGATAAGTTAAAAGAGGCTGTCAAAGACCTAGCGGCCCCGCAAATGAATTAGTGCGTGTCGCAAAAAAGTAGGTACCGGTTATGTGAAATAGTGCGATTGCTTGTGGGCAACCTAAAGCGCCAATAAAAAGATAGAGCATGTCTCATGAATTCAAAACAAAGTGACATGCTCTAGGATCAAAGCTTTGCTAAGGCCTGCACAAAAAAACGAGACCGAAGCAATCCCCGATCCCGTAACA
Source organism: Hyphomicrobiales bacterium (assembly GCA_021775385.1). Lineage (GTDB taxonomy): Bacteria > Pseudomonadota > Alphaproteobacteria > Rhizobiales > HXMU1428-3 > HXMU1428-3. Next base: position 11,916 of record JAJFHW010000054.1, read on the forward strand.
TTTAAACACAAACAGTAGACGATACTGATGCGAACGAGGCATAAACCTTCTGCAATCACACATACTAGTGCGTGTCGCACAAAAGTGGATACCAATTTTATGAATAAAGACACGCCAAAACAAAGAGATAGAGCATGTCTTTGAATTCAACAATTAGTGACATGCTCTAGGACGTGAAGTACTGTCCACCATTAGCCGTGATAGTTGCACCAGTGATAAAGCCAGTGTTATCATTTGCTAAAAATGCCACGCACTCAGCAATCTCTTCAGCCTTACCAAGACG
>JAJFHW010000055.1 GCA_021775385.1 Hyphomicrobiales bacterium
TTAGAACCACATCCAAATCGCGATGGGTCTAAGTTGTTGCGTGTTCTCTCTGACGGTTCTCTTGAAGATCATATTTTTAAAGATTTGCCGCGTTTCTTTAAAAAAGGAGATGTGGTTGTTTTTAATGATAGCCGGGTAATACCTGCCGCTTTGAAGGGAGAAAGATTTCGTGATGGCTTGCAAGCCAATGTGCAATTAAATTTGCATAAACGTGTCTCAGACAATGAATGGTTTGCGTTTGGGAAACCAGCCAAACGGATGAAGGTTGGTGACAGGCTACGGTTTGGTGATTATGAGGGAAGTGGTCAGGCGTGTTTAGAAGGCCAGCTTGATGCAACGATAACAGACACTCCGGGCGGCGGAGAGATTTTAGTCAAGTTTGATGTATCGGGCGTCCATCTTGATGAAGCTTTAAAGCTTGTTGGTGAAATGCCCTTACCGCCATATATTGCTTCTAAACGTGCTGCAGGCTCTATGGATAAAGAAACATATCAAACTGTTTATGCGTCTCATGATGGCTCTGTTGCGGCGCCGACGGCTGGACTTCATTTTACTGATGAGCTTCTCAAAGAGTTAAAAGGCATCGGTGTTGAGTTGCAATTTGTCACGCTGCATGTAGGTGCTGGGACGTTTCTTCCTGTGAAAGTTGATGATATTAAATCGCATAAAATGCATGCCGAGTGGGGGCATGTTAGTGCTGAAACTGTTGATGCTGTGCGCACTGCTAAATCAAATGGGGGAAGGGTATGTGCTATAGGGACGACATCTTTGCGTTTGTTAGAAAGTGCTGCGCGAGATGAGGGGGTGTTGAGGCCGTGGAGTGGTGATACGGATATCTTTATAACACCGGGGTATAAGTTTAATGTTGTTGATCGGTTAGTTACTAATTTTCATCTTCCCAAGTCGACTTTGTTTATGTTGGTGGCGGCATTTTCAGGCTTGGATGTTATGCAAGCAGCTTATAATGCGGCGATTGCCCAGGACTATCGTTTTTATTCCTATGGGGATGGTTGTTTGTTAGAGGGATTGCATAATGTTTGAAGATTTTAGTTATAAGGTATCTGCGACATCTGGATTGGCGCGCCGTGGTGAAATATCAACTCCAAAGGGAACCATTCAGACACCCGCCTTTATGCCAGTTGGGACAGCTGCTACTGTTAAGGGCATGTTGCCGGAAACTGTGCGAGAAACAGGGGCTGATATTCTTCTTGGCAATACGTACCATTTGATGTTGCGCCCTGGCGCTGAGCGTGTTGCGTCTTTAGGTGGTCTGCATAAATTTATGAACTGGGATAAACCGATCCTCACTGATAGCGGCGGCTTTCAGGTAATGTCTCTTTCTAAGCTTAGAAAGATTACGGAAGAGGGTGTGAAGTTTCAATCTCATATTGACGGGTCGTCTTATAACCTTACGCCAGAGCGCTCAATGGAAATTCAAGCTTTACTTGGCTCTGACATTCAAATGGCTTTTGATGAATGTACTCCATTTCCGGCAACAGAGAACCAAGCTGAAACCTCTATGGAGTTGTCTATGCGCTGGGCTAAGCGCTCGAAAGATGCTTTTGCAAAATATAGTGCGCATTCTGAGGTGCCAGGAGGTCAAGCCATATTTGGGATTGTTCAGGGCGGGGTTTATGAGCATTTACGCATTCGCTCTGCTGAGGCTTTGAGAGAAATTGAATTTCCAGGCTATGCGGTTGGTGGACTTGCTGTTGGTGAAGGACAACAAGCGATGTTTGATACGCTTGACTTTACAATGCCGCATTTACCAAATGACAAACCGAGATATTTGATGGGTGTTGGTACGCCGCTTGATTTGGTTGGTGCTGTTGAGCGCGGTGTTGATATGTTTGATTGTGTGATGCCGACACGTTCCGGCCGCCATGGTCAGGCTTTTACGTTTGATGGCAAAGTTAATTTGAAGAATGCTCAATTTAAAGATGATGCGTCGCCGCTTGATGAGCATAGTTCTTGTTCGGCAATGAGAGACTATAGCAAAGCTTATTTACATCACCTTGTACGCTCGGGTGAGTTGCTTGCCTCTATGCTTATTAGCTGGGCGAACATTCATTTTTATCAAGAGCTAATGGCGGCTATGCGACAGGCTATTGAGCATGATCGCTTTGCTGAATTTGCAGCGGAGTTTCGCGCGCGCTATCAGGCGTCCAAATAATGACTATGAACTAACCTTTATCGGTTTGATCTAGTTTTTATCTGACCTTTGGTGCTCTTGATACCAGAGGTAAAGGCCTGAGGCGATGACGCACATGGCGCCGGCAAATGTCCACCAGGTAACCACATCATCAAATATAAAATAACCAATGGTTGGCATGGTGATGATGCCTGTGTAGATAAATGGCGCCAGTAATGGCGCTGGTGCGTATCTATGGGCTGTGATCATCAGCCAATGTCCGAGACCACCTGAGACACCGAGTGAGATAAGCAAAACCCATGTGAAAAGATCATTTGGTGTTTGCCAATAGAAGAAGACCAGCGGGGTTAAGAGAATTGCTCCGCCAATGGGGGCCATAACCTGATTGGTGGCGTTGTTATCATAGTGAGCTGTGTATCTGGTCAATACATTATAGATCGAAACGGAGAGTGTTGAGAGCAACGATAGTATCACTGCCCAGTGGATGCCACCAAAGCCCGGGCGCATCACAATTAGCACACCTAAAAAGCCAAATAAAACCGCATAGAGCTGATGGGGTTTCAAATGCTCGCCTAAAATGGGGCCTGAGAGCATAGCGATGAGTAGAGGGCTTAGAAAGAAGATTGCAATGGTTTGGTCCAGCTGAAGGTATAAAAGGGCCGTGAAGTTGAACGCAGTTGCGGAGACCATAGACACAGTTCTGATAATTTGTGCTTTTGGCGCATTTGCCTTTAAGGCTCTTAGATATGGTGCTGGCTTATATATAGCTAATAAAAAGAGATTATGGGTAATGAATCTGATCCATAAGATTTGTACCACATGAATAGCTGAGAATTCTCCCAGATATTTAGCCGAGCTATCGAGAACGGAAAAGCATAGGACAGCTAGGCACATGAGGCCTATGGCTGAGCGGTGATTCATTTTAGGGTCACTTTTATGAAAAAATGGTCTGTTTTTATGTTGTTCTTATTGATCCTTATAGGTTTTTTTTGCCTGATGCCAATGAAAATATAGTGAAATTTTGGTGATTTTATTGTTAATTTGATAGTAGGATCGTTATTAGAAAGAAATGGGGTGATTATCTTGGAAATATTGAAAATAAGCTCTTGACGTGTGAGGTATGTTTGCCTATTTTCAGCGCTTCTCAAATGATTTGCGAACACGTCATCCAAACACTTTGCAAGACTTTAGGCAAACGATCTGGTTTGGATGTTTTTATTTGGGGGCCCTTAGCTCAGTTGGTAGAGCAACTGACTTTTAATCAGTAG
>JAJFHW010000056.1 GCA_021775385.1 Hyphomicrobiales bacterium
CTGGCGTGCCTGCCTCTGCCTGCTTCAAAATGCTGATGATCTGGCTGTCCGAATACCGTGACTTCTTCATATAAAATCTCCTGCGTTCCTGTTACGAGAAAATTCTACTTATGAGTACCGCTAATTATCGGGGGTATTACCTCAGGGCTGCAAAAAATCCAAAACGCGATTTGAATCAATAGCTCGAAATCAAATTATCTATATTGGATTGCTTTCTGCAAGTCTTGCTTCAAGCCCAGAAAACGTGAACTTACTATGTGTTATCTTTTCACAAACCATATCGGTAATATGTAACATCAACAAAGTTGAAAGATAAACCTCTTTCCACGGCCTTTTATACTTGGCGCTTTCATCATACATCTGCATTATTGAATTTTTGTGTCCAACATCCTTTGGCTGAAATTTGTAGCATTTGTATGTTTCATTTTGCCAGAGCTTCATAGATATGTAGTCATCTATTTTGAGCAATACTTGGCCTTGTTGAATATTTGTGGTCTCATTAATACCATCGAAAGGCTCTGCTCTAGAAGTGAATGTCATATTTACAAGATCCCCTCTCGAAGATGTCATGGACAGAGCAAAATTATCGTCCCCTCGATCTTGATCACTATAGTTAATCACTAACTTCCATTCATCAGGCACACTTCGCTGACTCAAAACATGAATTGTTAAATCAATCCAATGCCCAACATTTCCGCATATGCGCGTCCCTTCTCCTGGATCTAAATACCAATGATCGGACGGCAACAAATGCCCAACAATAAAATGTTCAATAGTGAATGGGCCGTTTCCACTGGGAAGGTTTTGACGAGTAATTTCCATAGCTTTAGAAAAAGGCCTATTATAGCCAACGAAAACTTGGTCACACTTTCCTTCCATGGCCAGCAGTAATTGCGCAAATTGTTGCCACGTTACAGCGACAGGCTTTTCGATATGAACCATTAATCCCTTCCTAATAGCCTGTATTGCTTGATTGGTGTGGGAGGCATGGTTAGATGCAATAAATAACCGTTTGGCACCTGATATAGAAAGTAATTCTTCAAAGTTATCTACGACGTATTTGTAACCATAGGTTTTCTGAACCAACGTTGATTTTTCTTGGTCAATATCGTAGCAACCAAGAAAGCGGTTTCCTAAAAATTTGCCGACAAAATATGATATCGAAGCAGCACCAAATTGTCCGCACCCTGACAGGAGAAGGTCTTTTTCCTTTGATCGAAAATAAATAAATATTGGGAATCTTAGTGCTAAACGATTTGATATTTTTGCTAAAGTTCTATGCGTTCCCCACATTTTTATCGAACGCATAACCTTAGTGAACAATTGGTTTCGGCGAATTGATATCCCAAGCCATTTACGTACAAAAGAATTACTCTGATACATCAAAACCCTATTTCTTAATCCGTTCATAATATTCAGCATTACAAAAATGATTACAACCTGTTTATATCTATGAACAAGTGGAAAAAATTCAATTGTGTATCTCTGATGTTAAAAATATATTGTAGTTAGTAAAACACTCTACCATTTTCGCCACTATATCCTCAATACCGTGATGCGCCCATTGAAATAACAATTAGTTATTAAAACAATACTCTTGGTTCTAAAGGGGATAGCAATGACTAAGACAATCTTCGTTATGTTTTGGCTACTTTCAATAGCCACATTATTTTTTAGTGTGCCCCGTTTCCTCTCTGCCTTATTTTGGATCCCCGGCAATAGTGTATACACAAACCTCAATAACTACAGCTCTGATAAGGATTTGTTTTCACTCATCGATTCAGCGAAGAAGTCTTTGAGTCATCACAGTTCCCATAGTCAAGTTATATCCGCTCTAGGGACTGCATATTTTGTGCAAGCGCTTAAAGAAGAAGATTTTTCTAAGAGGAACGAAAAGATTAATATAGCTCTTGCTGAGTTAACGCGCAGCCTAAAGCTTCGCCCCCTTAACCCATTCACCTTGATGGTAGTCTGTTCGGCGCATCTGACTTTAACACCACAAAACACAAAGAAAGCATTACAATACTGGTTGGCGTCTATAGAGAGCGCTCGATATGAGCCACTTTTATTTGAAGCAAGAATTTGGGGGGGGCTAGCCTTACGAAACGAAATGACACCCGCCGAACACACCATATTAGCGGAACAGGTTAGCTGGGCCTATGATATTGATCGATCATTATTTCTGACGATGAAAATGACAATTGAGGACTTACACTATCTCATCGAACTGTTGCGCCCATGGCCTTCAAAAAGCTCTTGGTTAAGAGAAAACCGACACTAATAGTTCTACCCCATCATGTACTCCTTCATCTGTATGGAAATGAAGCTATGCGCTATGTAATTATGCTAGTTCTTCTAGTTGCCCCACTGCCCTTCGGAAGCGCGAGGCCTGTTTTTTTGTGGGGATGGACTTTCGTAATTACATCTAGCTTTGCAGTTTTATTGCCAATACAATTTCGCAAAAACAATATAAACTGCTGCGGCTTTCGTCCAAGCAATCAGTACCTATTAATCATTTTGAGCTGCACTCTAATATTGACGCTTTGGGTAATTTTACAAACATTACCCATAAATTTCTTTCACGCCCCCATCTTACCTTTGGACCAGAACACCTCTGCACTCACTCAATCGCTTTTGCCACGTACAATCTCTATTGTTCCTAATAAATCTGCAGGTAGTCTATTGATCGTAATAAGTCACATTTTACTCTTTGTAGGCACCTACTATTGTATACAATCACGCAAGAATGCACAGCAACTAATAACTTTCATGAGCGTAGTGGCCGGGCTTTATGGAGCTTATGCGCTCATCAACTTTTTTGTTAGTCCGGATAAAGTTCTTTGGTTTGATAAACTTCATGATCCCAAAGTTCTAAGTGGAACGTTTTTCAACCGGAACAATTATGCGACCTATGCTGGCCTTGGAATTTTAGCTACCGTTTCATGGGGGTCTATCAGCTTAACTGGAGAAAAAAACCACGCACCTTTTCACAAGTGGACCCTGGTCAAATTTTGTTTCACAAAACGATGTATAGTCTCTCTTATAGGAATTACGCTCACCTCTACGCTTCTTCTCACAGGGTCTAAAGCTGGTGTACTAGCTGTTTTTTTAGGCCTAATAACCTATGCCCTCATACTTTTGAAGTCGATAAAAACAATGGCATTAAAAACCATAGTAACATTTATTTCCATCGCCATTGCATTATTTGCAATAAGCGGAGATCTCTTGTTGGAGAGGATAGAAGACACTAATTGGATTGGGCAAAGAGCGACTTTATATCAAATAATGCTGGAGGCGCTTAAAGAGCGACCAATTCATGGATATGGGCTTGGAACATTCGAAGACATACTCCGAGTATTCCGTCCTCCTAGTGTTGCAGACTATTTTGTTCGGGGCCATAGTGAGTTTCTCGAATCATTTTTGACATTAGGAGTGCCTGCCACAATATTAGTCCTCTCACCTTTTTTACTTCTTTTGTTTCACTTCTTCCGAAACAGAAAAAAAATTAACAATGAAGAAGATTTGTTTGTTGCAGCAACTTTGCCCGCTGCTATTGTATTAGTTGGCTCACATGCGCTAGTGGATTTCCCTATGCAAATTCCTGCAATCTCATACTTTTTTGTCGCGCTACTTGGGGTTGGCTTCGCAAACCTAGAGGCTTCAATTAATAACACCAAGTCTTAGTGATGGAGACCAAAAACGATACACCTTGCAACAAAAGACTGCGCCTTTTTTTCGAATGTATCCAACATTCTTGTCGAGTTAATGAGGCTTTCGTACAACAACAACCATTCGGCTGCTCCCCTTTAACACTGCAGCCAAAGCTGCCACTGGATAGAATAAATGGATCTTTAGCCCAGCGCTTTCAACCATATTGCGCAATACTGATGAAAAACGAATATACCCCTTATTCTTAAGGAAAATGCTTAAACTCAACACAAAGTCTTTGATATTAGCCTGATATGAGAATTTACAATTTATAAACCCTTTTTTTTCCAGAGTTTTTCGAAGAGATGGTTCAGTGAAATGAAAAAGATGTGTGGGTAACTGCAAGCCATACCAGAATTGGCCAAATATACGCCGGCTCCAAGAATTAAAATTGGGTACAGACAGGATAAGAACTCCATTTGGTTTCATAGCCATATACAGATGCGAAAGCACTGCTGAAGGGTTGTGCAAATGCTCTAATACCATCCAGCCCACTACGACATCATAAGAGTTAGCAGGCAACTCTACAGTCTCTAGTTGACCTACGATAACCTGATGGCCCTGCGCTCTAGCATGCCGGGCTGCTATTTTAGAAAATTCCACACCTTCCACCTGCCAACCGAGGTTCGAAGCAGCGTTAAGAAATTTGCCGGTAGAACATCCAATTTCGAGCAGTCGACCGGACGAGTTTGCCGGTAAATAATCGGTCGTTTTGCCAGAAACATTGTTGCGGACCCAAGTCCTTATGCTCTTCCAAATTCCCTTTGAACTCGGCATTATCGTCGCTGACGAGTACGGTCTGTAATTGTCTGGGTAATAATAACCGACGCTCTTTTGGTCAGGACGCGGAGAAGTCCGCGAAAGACCGCAATTATTACACCTTACAATTGTAAATGTCCCTTCAAGTTCATGAAGAGTATCTTTACCTATAATAATCTTACGGTCAGAATTTGAACAGCCGTTAGGACAAGAGAGCTTCTCAAATTTTAGTTTATCAAATTTTAGTATTGTCATCCCTTATCTTTCCTAACTGACTATGCAGTACAACTGCATTTCCCAAATAGTGCAAAGCCGCCGACACTACTATTCCTCCGCCCCCCAACCACAGTGCCAAACTATATTTATGGCAAATCGCAATGATCATCCCAATGATTCCAACTTTTGTAGGAGTATTCATATCTCCTCGCGCATAAAATAGACTGGTGGAGGCATTACCCCAAACATCTCCTATCAAGCTTACAGCCAGAACCATTGAATACGTTATTATTTGAGCTTGAGTTATATTTCCACTTGGGATAATTTCGAATTTGATCAACAAGCTAAGTCCAATAGATACACTGATGCCTGATACTCCCGCCAAAATAGCAATATGGGGCAACTTCTCAGCCAAGGAAGCAGAAAAACTACGCTGTAATTTGTTATGCTCTAAAGCAAGCCTTCTCACAAATGGCGTAAAATAGCTGCGATTGAAAATAGTTGTAAGACCGCTATAAATAAACTGGATAGTTTTGATTAACGAAAGACTTCCTTCGCTCAAGAACGACGTGACAAATACGTCCAACACTCCCATAAGCTTATAAAATGAACTGCTGCCTATTAGGACGACCGTTTTCACAATAAAAGATTTTGTCAATCGCCAAACTTGCTTACATTCTATTAAGTGTATTTTTTTCCAAGGAAACATTTCCGCCATCAAAAATGCTCTCACGAAGTAACGAGCCAGAAAAGACCAGCCAATCGCATGGATTGGAGCAGCGACAGTTAAAAGCGTCAAGATGCTAACGATATGCGAACCGATGCAAATCAATTCAACTTTCACAAATTTACCTTGGTATTGGCCATATGCCTGAAACGTGGAACAGAGCGCAAATGGAGCAGCGCTCCAAGCCATGATATCAAGTAACTCGCGTGTCAAATTCAATCTACTTTCCCCGGCACCCCACAAAATAAAACGAGTTATACTTTCAGAAAAAAGTAAAATTGAAACTAATAATATACACGCAACGCTGCTTGCATAAATTAGCACGCCGACCGAAATAGCTGGAACGTCATGTTTCTTCATACCAGTCAGATACGGCATCAAAGGCCGAGTAGTTATGGCGCCAACAATTGCAAATATATATACTAAAACTGCGTGCGCTGAAAAATAGCCATCCGACATCTCATCAAAGCCACCTTGCTTCAATATAAGAGCCATATAAAGGGCTGTTAGAACAACGTTCGAAGAGGATAAAAATAGCAATCTATTTTTGAATAAAATCTGGAGCATTCGCCTTCATACTCCAAAAAGATATTTTGCACAGCTAGATTTTCAATTAAAAAATCACCAAGCCGGTCAAAGGCATACACTCATTTAGATGGGCCCTGCAATATCAATTATCAAATTCGCGCCCGCTGACCTTCTCTCAAATTATATACCCTTAAGGGGTTAGCTATTTGTGTCCGGCATGGTCATACAGCTTTATCCATCCCATTTAGGACTTACCTAAACTAGGGTGTTTAAAATTTCCAGCGCCCACGATAATAAGCCTGTCATCACAGAATACTCCGAGCAACTCTAGCCCAGTTTGCAGAGCCGTTTTAACCACAAAAATGATTCTATGCTCAAATAATTAGCTCTTTGATGGGTAAGCCAAATTAAATACAAATTGACCTAATCGCCATAAAGTGGCTTATCCATATCTGCAGAGTTAATCTAAATTCCATCTTCATAGCGATAAATCATAAAGACAATGGGAAGAAAATGAGTGATAAAAATTTGCCCTTGGTCTCAATAATGATTCCTTGTTACAATCAAGCACCTTATCTAGTCGAAGCAGTTGAATCGGCTCTACAGCAGAGTTATGGCAACATTGAAATCATAATATCTGATGATCATTCGCAAGATGATACTCCATTGCTTATCCAGCAGTGGCGAGACCATCTACACATTAAGTATTTTCGAAACTCAACGAATTTAGGCCGGCTGGATAACTACCGCCAAACTCTACGGGAAAGAGTGTCTGGCCAATTTGTTCTGAATCTAGATGGTGATGATAAACTACTGAATAAAAATTATATAAGAAACGCTATGGATTTCATGCTTAAGAACGATTTAAAATTAGTATTTGGTAGGCGAAAAAACTTAGCATCAATTGATAACCAGAATCTAGATACGACGTCCGAACCTGCAACCAGCTATGTGTTAGGCAAAGATTTTTTTAACAAATACTTAAGTGAAAGTATTGCCATTCCTCATTTGTCAACATTGTATGAGAGAAAAGCAGCTATAGAGCTTTCCTTTTATGAAGCAGATATTATCAGTTCAGATCGCCATTCGATATTAAATATGATCTTTGATCAACGATGTGGTTATTTGAACGAAATTGCTGGGGGTTGGCGAGAAACCGGCCAAAATATAAGCCGCCAAATTAGCTTGTCAAAACGACTTGAAAACTTACAGCTTCCCGCATTAGTTGTCGCTTCCGTTAAGTCAAGGGCAACTAACGCTCGTATCAAAGATCTAAACGGATGGCGAAAAAAATATGAGGGCAAGCTTATATGCAATTATTTAGCGTTGTATTTTCTGCGTAAAAAATATGCTAGCCTGATGATGTTTTTCTTTATTGCGTTGCTTAAGTACCCTATTTCAACATCGTTATTTTTTCCAAAAGAGGCTCTTAAAAAAATAACGTCATAGCGCATGTTGGGACTTCACAATGTATCTTCCCCTGATGATATTTTATACTTTTTTGATTCATCTTAGTTGGCGTCAGATGGGTAGCCCATTCAACCCAATAGCCATTCAAGCATCAATATGGTTAGCCGCATTCCTATATTTATCCCTGGATGGTCGGTTCAACGCCATCCCCATAGGGGTTCAATTAATCTTTTTAACAGCTTCACTTACATTCGCATGCGGGGTTGCGTTTTTCGGCTTTTTCTTGCCTAACACAAACCAAAATATAGTCCATTCGTCGCCGAAAGAATTCGCTCTTTCAAGGTCCACGAAATACATCTATTATCTGGTCTGTATAGTTTTATTTGTGGGATTTTTGGTATTTTTTGACGCTTATAAAGGGCTAATTTCAACAAATAGTTCATTGGCTGATTATATCGCCGTAGCACGTCGCAACTCTTTGCATGGTTTAGGAGTGGTGCACGATATTCCTATAATAAAGCAAGTTCCTTTATTTCTAAATATTCTGTGTGCTTTTTTGCTGGTTCAATATCTTCATAACAGAGATAAAGGTCTTGCGAAGTTATTAGTTATCGCCATCGTAATTTCATTGATCGCAGGAATGGTTGAAGGTTCGCGGTCGCTTTTTTTCCGCTTCTTTGTTAGCTTCGTAATGATAATGGTTCTAGTCCGCTCCATGAAGTCTCAAAAAATTCCAATTATGCGCCTAATAACTTTAATCATCGCACTCGTAATTCTATTTTCGTCAGTTGGAGCTCTGCGAGAAGGGGATAATTTTTCAACTTATTTTACAAATCTAGGCTGGATTCTTCAAATTCCTGCAAAATACTTGTTCGGTAGTCTGGTATTGTTTGGAGAACGCTTTCCCGAGATGCACACCGTATATTCGGGGCCCTTTACAACTGGCTGGATGCCAGAGTATCTTACCAAGGAAAATCACGATTTAGTCATAAGTTATACCGCATACGGCCATCCTGAATTAGGATATGGAAACACATATACTTTCTTAGGCCCCTTGGTGAACGATTATGGAATCATTGGAACGTTAGCCATTATCTTTATTCTGGGCGTAATATCTGCATATTTTTATTCTTACAGGGGCAAAAGCCCTTTCCACTTGGTAACATATTCGCTTATCTGCTCTTCCCTGATTTTTTCGACTTACTCTGAATATTTTATAACTATGTTTCCAATATTCGTTAGGATTCTACTAGTCTATTTTCTTTTACTAAAATTTACGCAGTATTTCGAACGTAATTCAAATCACCAAAGCACTGACAAACATCGGTTCCACGGAACGTGGAAAGATTGAACAGGTGTATATAACAACCGTGTTTCAAACGGTTTTTCTGATTGATTTAACTTGATAGTTTAAAGCCTACCCGACAATGAAGATAAACTCTAAAAGAGCGCTTTCCAGAACGAAAACCAATGGTCACAACCTCCCAGAAATTTCGATAAAGTACGATTGGCCAAAACAAGTTAAGTATGGGTAATATTATGAATAAACTTGACGGTATTGTATTTTATGGACGAGGCTGCATTAATTCTCACGGCCACGTTTTTGTTAAAACTTCTGATTACAAGTATTGGTTTGGGTGCAAAGTTTACACGAAAAAAATCGAACTTCGACTATTCTTAAGCCGCCACCTAAAATCTCAACAAGAGTACAGCTCCGCAATTAGCGAAATTGCAGATGACGTTCGACAATATAATCAAGGATGGCCATTCGCAAATCTACGTCTTTTGTTAGAGAATTTTTCTCTCATTTGGAAATCCAACAAAAATTTAATACACTTCTTTTATTTCCCCAACAGTATAAATTTTCTTTTATTCGTGTACGCAAAATTTTTGGGGCGTCGTGTTGTCAGCTATTGGGGAAACGACTGGGAGCGCGTCGGACATTTAGCGTCAATACAAAATTCCACCAGCCTCGTATCAAAGCTAAAGGTAAAATTTTATAAGTTCGCCCAACATTATGCTGTCCGAAAGTCGAATCTATCAATTTTCGCGGGGAAACAACTGTTTTTCAAATTTCAAGAGATTTCCATAAACGCTCTCGAAACTAAACCCTTCTTAATGTTAGACAAAGAGGACATATCTACTCGGTTAGATACATGTAATAAATTACCCATTCAAATACTTTATGTGGGCACTTTTACCGCGCGCAAGGGCGTTGCCGACATAATTCCAGTGGCGAAAAAACTTCGTTCAAAGGGCATAAGTTTCAGATTTAATTTAGTAGGTCAAGGACCATTGATGGAAAGTTTAGTCCAACAAGTCAAAGAAAAAGATTTGGAAAACCACGTATCATTCGCTGGTTACATTGGGGGGAAATCTAAACTTCAAAAAATTTATCAAGAATCAGATATACTATTTTTACCTTCACACATGGAAGGATTCCCCCGAGTTGTCTATGAAGCGATGGGACAACATTTACCAATTGTTTGCACCAATGTAGGCAGCATACCCATGATGCTAGAACACAAAATAAATGCGATGATATGTGAACCAGGAAATCTAAAGCAATATGTGGCATCGATAGGTCAAATTATCACTGACAGTTTGACCCGAAGAAAAATGCTAGAAAACAATCACGAATTACTCCTGAAGTGGCTAGACGAAGTCCCTGCAACACAACATTGCAAAAAACTTGAAGAGATATTTTATGACTGATGCGCCCGTGCTTTTTGTGATCAACGTGATTTCTCACTATCAAATCCCACTATTCAATCAAATAAATGAAGAGCTTAAAGGTAAGCTCAAGGTTGTGAGTGTGCGCGATATCCCGAAGCAGAGAAAAAAATTGGGCTGGGACTTTCAATTGAGCGCTATTCAATTCGAATATAAAATACTGAAAGAACTTAGCCTTAAGATACGAGAGCGCGAAATTCTCTTTAGTCCAGGAATCATCTCAGAACTCCTGCTAAAGAAACGCGCACCTAAAGTGGTATTAGTAGGTGGGTATTATACGATCACTTCTTGGATGACGTTATTACTAGCTAAATTAAGACGGGCAAAAGTTGTATTGCGTTCTGGAACACAAAAGTATTCCGCTATTTCTAAAAGCTCAGGTAACCGGTTTCTCAAAAGGTGTTTCATAAAACACGTCGATACATTCGTAGCATACGGCACACTAGCAAGAGATTACCTGACTGAGCATGGGGCTGATCCCAAAAAAATATGGATCGAATACGATACTGTGGATGTTGAAGCTTTACAAAAACGATACAGTAAAGAAATGGGAAATTATCAACAAATAAGACGTCGATATCAAAAGAAGCTTGGTTTAAATGAATCCGTAATATTGTTTGTAGGCCAGTTCGTTAAACGTAAGAACGTAATGACACTAATCAAAATGGCGGCACGGCTGAAAAAAACTTTTCCTAAAGCACAATTAGTGCTTGTCGGTTCGGGAGAGCAGTCTCCTCTTCTTGAAAAAACGGTGATTGAACGAGACCTGACCAATGTAATTATCGCTGGCCCTCAACCATATGAAAAAGTTATGGAGTATTATATGGGAGCAAACGTCTTTGTCATTTCATCTTATCTAGATCCGTACCCATTAGTCGTGAACGAAGCAATGAGTTTTGCGTGCCCGATAATCTTGTCTAAAAATTGTGGGAATAGCCCAGACATGATTGATTCTAATGGTTACATAATAGAGGATCCAAATGATTGGCAAACATTCACGGAAAAGGCAACCTCGATATTGAGCGATCCATACATGGCTGAAGCTATGGGGCTACGTTCTTTTGAAATCGTCGCCTCCTATGACATTGCTAATGCCGCCACAGCTATATGTGGTGCGTTAAAATACAGTCATGTTGCTGAGTAAAAGATCATGAAACCTTTTTGTACTCGATATGACAGCCTGCAGCAAAGGCCTACTTTAAGAGGCCGAGCGAGGAAGCACGCCTTAGACTTTTTATCATCTGTTGATTTTCGACATCATCATGCCTTGTCTGCGCCACGGATACATTTCATATATTTGCACCACGTATTTGAAGATGAAATAACCGCATTTCGGAATTTACTTAGCTTGCTGACAAAACAAAACACTGCCTTTATTTCTCACAGCTCCGCCATCCAAAAACTACGGGACAAGGAATTTGACAAGCCATATATCTCTTTCAGTTTCGATGATGGCTTGAAAAACTGCCTAACTGCCGCAGAAATATTAGATGAGTTCGATGCGAAAGCGTGCTTTTTTATAAATGGCAAAACGTTAGTCAATGATAGCGAACAGTCCCAGCGAGATTTCTGTAAAGACCGTTTAAACATGCCACCTTGCAGGTTCCTAAATTGGGACGACATAAATCGTTTACATGAAGGCGGACACGAAATCGGTAATCATATGTATTCGCATCTAAACAGTGCCGATCTAACGCTACAACAATTTGTTGACGAATTTGAAACAAATCACGAGTTGTTTAAGTCCCAAGGAATGCACTTAAAACATTTCGCTTGGCCTTATGGTCAAGAAAAACACATTCTAAGCAATCAACTTGATTACGTTAGAAAAGAAACAGAATATCTGTCGTCGTCTTCAGCTGTTCGAGGAGCTTATTTGGCGAGCAGCGCTGCCAAAGACCAACATTATATTTGTAGAGACCACAGCGTTGCAGCATGGCCCTTAACTCATACTTCTTACCTTCTAAGCAAGAGTATTAGGGACCCGCGTTAACATGTATGAGAAACCAGAAAAAAAATGCTCGAACGAAATGCTTCCAGACTTCCTAGTCATTGGCCCACCCCGCACGGGTACGACATGGTTGCATAATCTCTTATCTAGCCATCCCAATATATTCTTACCGACGGGTAAACAGATTCATTTTTTTGATAAACACTTCGAGAAAGGCCAAAGTTGGTATAAGCAACATTATCGAAATGCTTCATCCAAATCTATTAAAGGCGAAATTAATCCTGACTATATCTCCTCGG
>JAJFHW010000057.1 GCA_021775385.1 Hyphomicrobiales bacterium
GCAAATTGAAGAGACATTGGGAGATATTAAAACGGGCTTTGATTTGCTTAATGTGACAAGTGAAAACACCTCAAAAATAGCGTTAAATGTGCAAGATTATTCTGGGTCTTTTAATGAAATACTCGACAAAGTTTCTGAGGCCATGGAGACTATTGACCTGACAACTGGCGTGATTGACCAACAAATGGCGACCGTCAATTCAACCTGCCATGATTTTTCAAAAAATTCCTCTCACCTTGCTGATAACATACAGGGCTCGAGTGATAAGTTAAACGATGTTTCTAAGTCAATGCGTCATGTTGCGGATGAAAGTGATAAGCTTGTTTTGCTCTCAGTTATGAGTGGGACAAATCAAGGTGAAGCTGCGATCATACATAAGGCAACTGAGGCGGCAGAGCATGTGGCAAAGTTGTTTGAAGGCGCTATTGCTTCTGGTGAATTAACGGAAAATGATTTTTTTGATAGAAATCATGAGGCCGTTCCAAATACTGACCCCGAGCAATTTATTGCAAAATTTACAGAATTTAATGATAAACAAGTCTCACCATTGATTGAGGAAATTGTTGCAAGTGACGTGCGGATTGCCTGGTGTGCGGCAATAGATGATACGGCTTATATTCCAACAAATATTAAGAAGGTGTCACAACCACAGGGTGATGACCCAGTATGGAATATGGCGAATTGTCGAAATCATCGGTACTTTAATGATTTAACAGGGGTGCGGGCGAGTAAAAACCAAGAACCTTTGTTACTGCAAACTTATCAGCGAGATATGGGGGGCGGGGTTTTTGTTCCAATGAAAGATATTAGTTCGCCGATTTTTATTAATGGCCAGCATTGGGGTGGGTTTAGAATTGGCTATACCCCTGACTAAGTCTTTTTTAATGATTATAGTTGTTCTCTTTTTAGCTTCTGTTTTCTTTGTTGTGTTTTCTTTTTCTCTCCCATTGCAATGTTTTGCTCGGACTTTTATAACGTAGAGGTGATAATTTACGTTATTTAGGTATAAAGATTGCTGTTTTCTCCTCATTATTCTTCTATTTTGGGGTTTAAATTATTATCTTTCTTCTTAAATTAGAACATATAGATAATTTTCGAGCAAAAAACAAAACTGGCTAGTTTTCTTAGGATGCTGATCGGATGTTTTTTGTGGTTACGTTTTCTTTAAGGTTTAAAGCTTTATTGGAATTTTAAATTTTATGATTTTTGTCAATAACATTGTGGGAAATAAGCATGCCTTGGAGTGGTCAGAACGGCAATAATGGTGGTCGAAATGGTGGTGGTGAGGGTCCTTGGGGGCCTCGCAACAAAGGTGGCGGCCAGCAGCCTGATATTGAAGAGCTTTTTAAAAAGAGCCAAGATCGCTTGAAGCGGGCTATGCCCGGCGGCGGTGGCGGGAAATCAGGAGCGCCTAGTGGGCCGCTGTTTTTCTTATTTATAGCCGGACTAGCTGCTATTGTTGGTTGGTTGGCCTTTACTGTTAAAGTGAACCCTGACCAAGTTGGTATTGTGACACAGTTTGGTAAATATAACCGGACACTGACTGAAGGCCTGCATTTACGCTTTCCAAATCCAGTTGAGCAGGTTTATTTGATTAAACCTCAATTTGCTCAAAAGATTACTATTGGTGGTGGCCGTGATTTTTCTGGTCGTGGATTTGACACGAATAATAGTGCAGACCGAAATGCGAGCATGATGCTGACTGGTGACAATAATATTGTTGATGTTCAGTTTACTATTCAATGGAACATTAAAGACGCGAAAAAGTTTCTCTTTAATGTGGAACATCCGGCTAAAACTGTTCGTGAAGTGGCTGAGAGCGCAATGCGTGAAGTTGTTGGTGGTAAATCTTTGAATGAAGTTTTAAACGAAAACTTTGCTCAAAACCAAGACCAGGTACAAACTTCAATGCAGCAAACTTTGGATGAGTATGATTCTGGGATTAATGTTCGGGAAGTTGTTATTGGCAAGCCTGACGTGCCAAACGAAGTTATTAAAGCTGTGAACGATGTGGAAGCAGCGAAACAAGATAAAGAGCGCCTCATTCAAGAAGCACGAGCTTATATTAATAAGGTCGTGCCGGAAGCGCGTGGTGCTGCGGCCCGTATTACTCAAAAAGCTGAAGGCTACAAATCTCGTATTGTGGCGGAAGCACAAGGTGAGGCGGCGCGTTTTAAATCAATTTATACGGAATATGTAAAAGCGCCTGAAGTGACGAGGGAGCGGCTTTATATTGAAATGATGGAGCGAGTTTTCTCTGGAACTGATAAAATTATTTTGGATAATGATGGTAAGTCTGGCGGCGTCGTTCCTTACCTACCATTAAACGAATTAAACAAGAAACCAGTGAGATAGGGAGAGATCTAATGCGTGCATTTTTAAGTTTTTTGGTTGTTCTTGGCATAGCTGCTGCAGTTCTTGCCTATTTTTCATTGTTTACCGTTCATCAAACTGAGCGGGCGATGGTCTTGCAACTTGGTTCTGTGCAGAAAGAAATTTCTGAGCCAGGCCTACATTTCAAAATTCCTTTTGTTCAAAACGTTGTTTATTTTGACAAAAAGCTTTTGGAAGTTGATGTTCCTTCACGGGAAATTTTAATTGCAGGTAAAAAGCGGATTATTATTGATGCGTTTGCTCGTTATAAAATCACTGAACCGTTGAAGTTTTATCAAAACATTGGCTCTCGTTTGCAGTTTGACAGTCGTTTGTTTGACTTTGTAAACGCGTCTTTCCGTCAGGTTCTGTCTGGCGCTAGTCTTGATGATATTGTTAAAGACAAGCGTAAAGAGCTTATGAATGATGTGACTAAGATCGTGAAGGATAAAGTTCAGCCTTTTGGTGTTGAGGTTGTTGATGTGCGTCTGAAGCGTGCTGACCTACCAAAACAATTGGAAGAAAATGTATACACTCGTATGAAGCGTGAACGTCAGCAGGAAGCTGCGACATATCGCGCTGAGGGTGAGGAAGCGTCGATCAAAATTCGTGCTGAAGCTGACCGGACTGTAATTGAGCTGAAAGCGCAAGCTACGAAGAAATCTGAGATTATACGTGGTGAAGGTGACGCAGAGCGAAATAGTGTCTTTGCGGAAGCCTTTAATCGTGATCCGAAATTCTTTGCGTTTTATCGTTCTATGCAAGCTTATGAAAAAGGCCTGGCATCAGGAGATACTCGGCTTGTAATTACACCGAATTCTGAGTTCTTCAGATTTTTCAATAAACCGAGTGGTGAATAAGCTTAGTTGGTAGTTTCATGCTTGATTTTGTGATGGGGATAGGTTTTGCCTTTGTTATTGAAGGGCTTATATGGGGCCTTTTCCCACACACAATCGCCAAAGTTATTATGCAAATTTCAAAGACTGATGAGCAGACCCTGCGTTATATTGGCGTGGGGTCTTTGGCTCTTGGGGTTGGTATAATTTATTTTGTTCAACAAGCTCGGATTTAAATTCTTTGTGATGTTTCTGCTTAATCTCTTGTTTTGCCTTAAAATACCCTCACTATGAATAGAGTGTTTACACGAATAATTGCACTTACATCTGGTATCTTTGTTTCAGTGGCTTATATATAATGTGTTTGCAATATTAACTCATTTAAAAAAGCGGTAGAGCCTTTAAGAGTTCAGTTTTTCAAATTTTGAGTTTTTTGCTTTTGGGTGTAAGTTCTTAGCTGCATTCAATAGCTTGTTATTTACTTATTAGATCTTACTTTGTTTGTTACTAATAGCTGCTAATTTAGCAATGGTCATAAATATTGTAGGATTTTGTCATGATGAATAGATGCGGGTTTTAAGTAACTTTTATATTTATTCATATGTCCGATCAGGGAGAAATGCGATGGTTCGCAATCGTTCAGACTTATCAGCACAACAAAAAAGAGCGCGCTTGTTACGTGCTTCACAAAATAATAGAGCTGTTGCAATTGCGCAGACTAAAGACACTCACTTCTCTCGCTATTTAAGAGATGCAATTATTCTCTTCGGGATTACACTGTTTCTCTTGTCTGCAATGATGATTGCTCGTGCAGATGCCAAGGATACTCAAGACCGCACTTTAGCTGATTTGGCTGATAGTTTACAAAATGCGGTTGTAAATATTTCAACAAGTCAAAAAGTGAAACCGGCATTAAATAAAAGAGGCGCTCCTGGTCGCCCTCCTCAATTACCTAAGGGATTGCCTTTTGAGAAGTTCTTCAAAGACTTCTTTGATGAAAATAACAAAAACAACCGAGCTCAGCGTGTTAGCTCTTTAGGTTCAGGTTTTGTTATTGATACAAGTGGTTTGATTGTTACTAATAATCACGTGATTAAAGGTGCTGATGAAATCTTTGTGAATTTTGTCGATGGCACAAAACTGAAAGTTGATAAAGTTCTTGGTGTTGATGCCAAAACAGATTTAGCTCTTCTTAAAGTGTCACCTAAAAAGCCTTTGTCTGCTGTACCTTTTGGTAAATCATCAGAAGCTCGTGTTGGTGACTGGGTGATGGCGATTGGTAATCCATTTGGTC
The DNA here is from genome assembly GCA_021775385.1 of Hyphomicrobiales bacterium. GTDB lineage: Bacteria > Pseudomonadota > Alphaproteobacteria > Rhizobiales > HXMU1428-3 > HXMU1428-3. The sequence continues at coordinate 4,504 of JAJFHW010000057.1, forward strand.
TTGGTGGCACTGTAACTGTTGGGATTGTTTCCGCTAAAGATAGAGACATTAACTCAGGCCCTTATGATGAATTTATCCAAACTGATGCAGCCATTAATAAGGGTAACTCTGGTGGTCCGCTTTTCAATATGAAGGGTGAGGTTATTGGTGTGAACACTGCGATTATTTCACCATCTGGTGGCTCAATCGGCATTGGTTTTTCTGTGCCATCTGACACAGTTGTCAATGTTATTTCTCAACTTAAAAAATATGGTGAGACACGCCGCGGTTGGCTTGGTGTGCTTATTCAAAAAGTTACACCTGAAATTGCTGAAGGTTTTGGAATGGCGAAGCCTGAAGGTGCTTTGGTTTCTCGTGTGACCAAAGGTGGCCCTGCTGAAAAGGCTGGATTTGTGCCGAGTGATATTATTTTAGAATTTGATGGAAATTATGTGAAGTCTTCACGTGAGCTTCCTAAGATTGTTGCTTTAACGCCTGTTGAAAAAACGGTTGATGTTAAATTGCTTCGTCAGGGTAAAGAAGTCACTGTTAAAGTTAAAATCGCCCGTCTTGAAGCGGCTGAAAAGAACAACCCGGAACTTGCTGGCCGTGTTCAACCTGATAAGCCTGTTGAGAGTGCTGTTCTTGGTATGACACTTTCTAACATCACACCGGATGTACGACGCAAATATCGTTTGGATGCAAAAGCTAAGGGTGTTGTTATTACGAAAGTTGCTCCGAATAGTCGCGCTGCTGAAAAAGGACTTCGTCCCGGGTTTGTGATTGTTGAAGTGATGCAAGAGCAAGTTTCTACTGCCGCTCAGGTTGTTAAGAAAGTTGAAGCATTAAAGAAAACGAATAAAAAGAATATCATCTTCTTTATTGCGCGTGGACGCGGTGAATTTGGTTTTGTTGCACTGCCTTCTAACCCGCAGGGTTAGAAGACTCTTTTAAGTGCTTCTTCGGTTGCCCACAAGGCAACCGTCGCTGTTACCTACAGAATTCAGAGCTCACATGTTCGCTTTTCTGATTATGCTTTAGGAAACTTGTTACATAATTTTTATTAACCCGGTGGTCATTAATTTGGTTGCCGGGTTTTTGTTAATCTCAATTTCTTTCTTGATTTTGGGAATACTTGCGATGGGTGTATAGTTGGTTTGTGGTAATGAGGCCGCTCTTTTTTGTTAGGAGTTGGTTATGAATTGTTTTCAAAATATTTGTTCTATTTTCTATAAATTAACGACAACTAGTTTTGTTGCTCTCTTCTTCTTTGCGCTGAGCTCGCCTGCTTTTGCGGATCGACCTGATCGGTGTTTTCACAAACATTATAATAATAAGTCAACATGCAAAGCGGGCATTCGTGGGAAGAAATGCTCAGATGCAAATGGTAATAAGGGTAAGTGCGTGCAAAACAGCACGAAGTGTTATTGCAAAATTTATAAGAAGAAAAAGAGTGCTAATAAAGAGCTGATTGACCTTGGTGTCGATGTTGGTATTTCTATTTTAAAATCGAAAAAGCATAAAAAACATCATAAACACCATGATTGAATTTTATGAATTTGTCGGTTGATGAATGACTAGCTGAGGGAATGGAATTTCCAGCTCGAATGTGTTGCATGCCTCAATCATTAACCTGGTTAGCTCTCCTTCTAGATCTTCATATTTAGGGGCGACCTTGCCTTTGAAGTCAGCTTCTATTTCATAATCAATTGATGATGGGCCTGTCCGTAGTACTTCTACTTCTAGGTTTAGAATGTTTTCTTTGCCTATATATTTGCTGATGCCAGCTTCAATATATACTTGGAGTTGAATTGGAATTTCATTAGTGGCCTCTTTTTGATGTTTGTAAGAAATGCCAAATTCAAGTTTGATACGAAAGCCCGTTGAGATGTTGCGCAATTTTGCGTCGAGAAAATCTGTGGTTTTAAAAGTTATTCTGGCTCCGCCCAGTTCTATGAGTTGAACAAGCTCTGGAGTTTGAATGATAACCTTTGCGATCGTTCCATTTTCTAATTGAACCCAATCATCCTTTTTAGTTGGGAACCAGGCTTCGTCATTAGCTGGTGGGCGAGAATGCCGGCCAACTAGTTCTCTGATAGGAACGGAGAAATGCCCGCCATCTAGATCTGGGTTTTCAAGCTCGGTATAGTGATCAAGGCGTTTTACAAACCATGGGACGCCATCAATCATCAGACGTTCACCCTCTTGAACGGCTCCTAGGTTGAGGAGCAAAATGGATTGTTCAATGATGACTGGAAGCAAGTTTAGGCCAATCCAAGCGAGTGCAATTGTGAAGAGAGCTGCGACACCAAGCAGTATCCAGTCATTTAGATAATTTAGTACGAACATCATTGTAAGTGTTGAGGCTATGATAGTGAGTATTTCGAAAATTAACCGGGCAAGGCGTGTGTAAAAACTATGTTTCATTCCGCGTCTATGGAAGACGATGCTGGCGATTTTGCTCACCGCTCTTAAGAGCATAAAAGTGCCGACGAATGTTAGAATAGCGATGAGTAAGTTGACGCCTCTTGTGCGGATGAAATCGGTGGCGTAATTTTCTAAATTGTCTGAGTTTGCAGCTTCTACTTTTAGGCGCAATTGTTGTAGGGATGTGTTTTCCAGGTTTTGGGCTTCCTGGTTTCTTTTACTCCAGAGTTTTAATTCTTCTTTTAAATGTATTTTCGTACTTT
>JAJFHW010000058.1 GCA_021775385.1 Hyphomicrobiales bacterium
TAGTTCATGCAATAAAAACGTCATGTGCCATGAAAGCGCATGTGGTCAGTATGGATGAAAAAGAACATGGCGTTCGTGCACTTCTTAATCTTGGCCATACATTTGGTCATGGGTTTGAAGCACTTTGTGGCTATGGCGACAGATTGTTACATGGTGAGGCAATTGCTATTGGGATGGTTCTTGCCTTTGAATTTTCTGAAAAACTAGGTCTTTGCGAAAAAGGACTATCTCCAGTAGTTGAAGCTCATTTCAAAACTGCCGGATTGCCAACCCGCATACAAGACATCCCTAATTTTGAGGAATTCTCTATTGATGCGTTGGTTAATAAAATGCGCCAGGATAAGAAGGTTGAGCGCGGCAACCTTGTTTTTATTCTGAGCAACGCCATTGGAGATGCTCTTGTCTATCGCAATGTTACTGAAGACCAACTGCGCGAATTTTTGGATTTACAACTGTCAGGACACAATTAGATGATTTTGCTTATTATCCTTTGCATTCTTTTGTTATTGCTTGTTTCGGCTTTTTTCTCGAGTTCTGAGACGGCTCTTACAGCAGCTTCAAAGGCACGTATCCTTGCTCTTGAGACTGATGGTGACCACAAAGCTAAACTTGTAAATAAGCTTTTATCTAATCGCAAAAAATTAATTAGCTCAATTCTTATTGGCAATAATTTGGTGAACATTCTAGCGTCATCACTTGCAACGAGTTTATTCCTTTCTGAATTTGGCACTGCTGGTGTGGCCTATGCGACTATTGCGATGACCATACTTGTTGTTATTTTTTCCGAGGTTTTGCCTAAGACTTACGCGATTACGAAACCGGATGAAACAGCGCTTTTATTTGCACCTGTTTTGCGACCGATTGTGGTTGCCTTAACGCCGTTTACCCGCGCTATTGACTGGGTAATCATAAAAATATTTCATCTGTTTCGTAGTGATCTGGCGGAAAAAGCCAGCCTAATCTCAGCTCATGATGAACTGCGCGGCGCCATTCAACTGCACCATAAAGAAGGTGGAGTGGTGAAGAATGACAAGGATATGCTTGGAGGCGTTCTCGACCTTAAGGAGCTGGATGTTTCTGATGTCATGGTCCACCGTACAAAAATCGTCTCACTCAACGCAGATGACAACGCTCAAGACATAGTAGAGCAAATTCTCACCAGCCCCTTTACCCGCCTGCCTCTTTGGCAAGATGACAGTGATAATATTGTAGGCGTTGTTCATGCTAAAGATTTGCTTCGTGAACTCTCTACACTTGATTTTGATATTACCAAATTAGACATTCAACAATTTGCATCAAAACCTTGGTTCGTTCCTGAAAGTACTAGCCTGCAAGACCAGCTGAACGCGTTTTTACGACGCAAAGCACATTTTGCTTTGGTTGTTGATGAATATGGTGAGGTGATGGGGCTTGTTACCCTGGAAGACATCCTGGAAGAAATAGTTGGCGAGATCGCAGACGAACATGATCTAGAGGTTAGCGGTGTACACCCTCAATCTGATGGCTCAGTTAATGTTGAGGGGTCAGTTCCTATTCGTGACCTTAACCGACATATGGACTGGTCTTTACCGGATGATGAGGCAACTACAATTGCTGGACTGGTTATTCATGAGGCCCAAGCAATTCCAGAACCTGGACAAGCTTTTACTTTTCATGGTTATCGTTTTCATGTTCTTAGAAAGCATCAGAACAAAATTACGAGCCTCAGTGTTCATCCGCTTGAGTAAGTTTATTTGTTCTTACTGCTATTCTTTTTCGGGGCTCCTTCAGTTACCCACTAGCAACCGTCGCATAGCGCCCCTTCTGTTGCCTTTTCTGTGTTCCAGATGCTCGCATAGCATCCGCAAAATGTCTGTTGTATTAGTCACAGCTCAGTGAACACGGATTTTTTATATGAGTTCAGTTGCCTAGGCCATTCCTCTTTTTGATGAATTCACTTTTAGGCGGAACGCATTAGCTAAATGCTCATTTATGACTTTGAGATGTGTACGGTCTAAATATAAGGAAACCTCTAACCGTTTTATGGCATGTGGTTGCCATTGGTTAGAGGTTTATAATCTCGGAAGATTGCTATTTTTTAATCAGCTGGTGAGCTGTTTGTTGCTTGATTTAGGATCATATCAAAATCAATTTTACTTGCCTCAATCACAGCTTGGGTGCGGCTGACAACATTCATTTTTCGCAGGATTTCAGACACGTGCGCTTTGACTGTTGTTTCACCAACTCCTAATTCATAAGCAATTTGTTTATTTAACTTGCCTTCGCGGAGCATTCTTAAAACAATGAGCTGCTGACGTGTTAATGAGAATAGCCTGCGTGCTAAATCTTCGCGTTCTTTATCACTTTCATCAAGGCTTTCATTACTGAAATCATCAGGGATATAAATATTTCCAGCTAAAACTTCGGAAATAGCATGAGCGATTTCTTCACCACTGGCTGTTTTTGCAATAAAACCGCTTGCACCGTAGTTCACAGCCTCTTTCACTAAGCGACTATCTTCTTGACCAGTGACGATCATTACGGGCAATTTCGGGAATTGTTTGCGCAAAGTTAGCAAACCATCAAAACCGTTGGAATCTGTCATAAACAAATCCAAAAGCGCTAATTAAAAGCGACCTA
>JAJFHW010000059.1 GCA_021775385.1 Hyphomicrobiales bacterium
AGTGCCCGCCTTCTCAACATCAGGCTCAACGCCCCTCGAAAAAGGGCGATTGATCTTATCAATTTAGCTTCTTACGTTGCACCTTACATTGCCTATTTTCACATTATTGGTACTCAACCAAATTCACTGATAATATTAAACTTTTGTAATAATCAGTTAAATTTGTTGACCTGCCATTGTTTAGACATTCTCATAAGGAGAATAAAAATTTCCAATTTCGAAAAATATCGGGATCAATTTATTTCTCTCAATTGGAAATAATTCATCTTTTTATTTCATTGCTATGCGTTTTTTCTCTCGGTTTTATTAGTTACCTCTGGGAGGAATAGAAAACACACAGAAAATAAACGAGGTTTAATTCATGCGCTCTTCTCTTACCTCTCAAAATTCCCTTGGTGGTTATCTGCTCTCCCATTTTAACTTATCCTCACTATTAAGAAGGGTCAGTTTGCGACTATTTTCCCTTTTTGCCATTTTTTCTATTGCGGTTTTGGGAATGGTTGGCGGCTCTATTGCTTTTTCTCCTCAAAAAGCTCATGCACAACCAAGTGAGTTTGCTCATCAAAATTCTATCTATGAAGCTAATCTCTATAAAAGACGACTTTTGAGAGCGCGCTTAAACGAAAACCAGCCTATTGAAGAGTGGATCAGACGTGCCATTGTTGAACGGGGTGGCGACCCTGAAAATGCACGGCGTTCTTATGAAGCGGCATTAAAGATTGCATCTGAGAAGGCTTCGCTCTGGTTGGAGCTTTCAAAGACCATACAAACTATCTCTTTGCGCAAACCTCGAAATTATAGTCGTCATAAGCTCTATAGAGATGGAACAGGCGCGAGTTACAATGCCTATCGTTTTGCCACAACAGAAGCTATTAAAGCCGATGCTCTTAGTGTTTTAGCTGGCTTTTTAAAAGCGCGGTCTTACTGGCGTCCAGCGCTTGACGCTTATAAAGCTAGCCTTGCAATACAACCAAATGAAACACTTGCTCAGATATATAAAGAACTGCGCGCTGAAAAAGGGTTTCGCATAGCAAACTATAAGATGAATTCAGACCTTTTGAACCCAAGGCTTTGTGTACAGTTTTCTGAAAATTTATTCGCCCGTGGCACTGACTATTCAACCTTTGTGAAAATTAACAAACAAGATCCTGATGGTGTGCGGGTTGAGCGCCGCCAAATTTGTATTGATGGGTTTAAGCATGGTGAGACGTACAAAGTTTCGCTGCGCCAAGGGCTACCCTCGGTTGTTGGTGAGCAACTTTTAAAAACATCTGATTTGACGGTTTATGTGCGTGACAGAAGCCCTTCAGTTCGCTTTTCTTCCAAATCTTTTGTTCTTCCAAAATTTGGCCAACGTGGCTTGCCTTTGATGAGCGTGAACACCAAAGTAGCGTCTCTTGCACTCTATCGTGTTGGCGATAGAAATGTGGTTGGTTCATTGCTTGATGGGCAATTCCAATCTGATCTTGGCACTTATGAGACGGAGCAACTACGCAACCGTTTTGGTGCTGAAGTTTGGAAGGGTAAGGTCGATATTACAAGCAAGCTTAATAAGGATATCACAACGGCTGTGCCAATTGGCAAAGTGCTGCCAGAGATGAAACCAGGACTTTATGTTGTACGTGCTTGGCCTACAAACAGTAAATATGGCTCTAAACGCGGATCAACACAGTGGTTTATTATCTCTGATATTGGGCTTTCAACTTTAAAAGCTCAAAATGGGCTTTATGGATTTGTTCGCAGCATTACCTCTGCTGAGCCCATGGCAAATGCATCAGTGCGCTTACTTGCACGCAATAACGAAGTTCTTGGAACTGTGAAAAGTGACGCTAAGGGTATGGTGCATTTTGAAGGTGGGTTGCTTCGAGGAAAAGGCGGCAATAGGCCAGCTCTTTTGGTTGCGAATGGTGTATCAGGCGATTATGGCTTTGTTGATCTCACGAAAGCTGCTTTTGATTTAACGGACCGCGGTGTTGCCGGCCGGGATGCACCTGGCCCGCTCGATGGGTTTGTCTTCACTGAACGCGGTGTTTATCGCCCAGGCGAAGATGTGTTTCTAACAGCTCTCCTTCGAGACCAAAACGCGAAAGCCGTTCAAGGCGTTCCGCTAACTCTTGTGTTCACGCGGCCTGATGGCAAGGAACATAAACGTGTCACTCTCCCTGACCAAGGAGCTGGAGGGCGTAGTTTTGCTCTTCCTCTTATTCAATCTGCGATGACAGGGACATGGCGTGTACAAGCCTATGGTGATGTCAAAGCGTCTTCAGTTGCGTCGACATCTTTCTTGGTTGAAGATTATGTACCGGAGCGGATGGAGCTTACGTTGAAGAAGGATAGTGAGCTTTGGTCCAGACAAAACAAGGCCGAAATTCGTGTGGCTGGTTCTTACCTTTATGGTGCACCGGCTGCCAAGCATCAGCTGAAGGGTGAGGTGACTATTCAGCGCCGCTCAAAAGGCCTTCAAGGTTTTGAAGGGTTTGAATTTGGCTTAATGGACGAGAAGTTTCTCAATGTTCACAAGCCTCTTAATAATATTGGACTGTTAAACGAAAAAGGGAAAACGACACTTAATTTAGACTTACCTAATTTTGTTCGCCCGTCAAAGCCAATTGAAGCCAGGATGAATATTCGTTTACTTGAACCTGGTGGGCGCCAAGTTGTGCGTGCTATCACGCTTCCTGTTGCGAATGAAAAGCCGATGATTGGTATCAAGAAGCTTTTCAAATCATCTGACATTAAAACAGGTGAAGTGGCTGAGTTTGAAATTATACGTCTTGATAAACGGGCTAAACGTACATCTGAAGTTCTGAAATGGGAATTGCTTGATGTTCAGAAAAGCTATCAATGGTATAGCCAAAATGGGCGCTGGCGTTCTGAACCGGTTGTGTACACAAACCGTGTTGCTAAAGGTGAAGTAACAACATCTGAAGATGGTTCAGTTCAAATTAAAGTACCCGTGAAACGCGGTAACTATCGTCTCGAGGTTGTCTCTAATACATTTAATCAGTTGGCGGCCAGTACACGTTTTTCTGTTGACTGGCATGCTGCCCGAGATGCTGACACACCTGACATTCTAGAACTGGCAACTCTTAAGTCTACCTACGACATTGGCGAGAAAGCTACGATCACACTTAAACCGCAAGCAAAAGGCAAAACCCTTATTGCGATTATGAATGAAGCTTTACTTGATGTCCGGGAGGTATCCCTTGGTGCTGATGGTGGTGACATTGAATTTGACGTTACTTCAAGCTGGGGTGTTGGCGCGTACGCTGTTGCGATGCATTATCACTCGCTTGATGAAACAATTAAGCAAATGCCTGGTCGTGCTATTGGTGTGAAATGGCTGAAGACAAGTGAAGCACCACGTAAACTTGAGATTGGTTTGACACTACCTACCAAACAAAAAGCCAATGAGACACTGCGTGTGCCGGTTGAAGTGAAAGGTTTGAGTGAAGGCGAGACGGCTTATGTCATGATCTCTGCTGTTGATGAGGGTATTTTAAGCCTGACCAATTACGCAACACCTCGGCCAGATAAACATTATTATGGTCAACGCCGTCTCTCAGGTGAAATTCGAGATATTTATGGTCATTTGATCAATGGCATGAATGGCACTATTGGGCGCATCCGCACTGGCGGTGATGCGGGCGGCTTAGCATTGCAAGGCAAGCCTAATAGCATCAAACCCGTTGCTCTTTACTCTGGTATTGTTAAAGTCGATAGCACTGGTAAAGGTGAAATTTCTTTTGAAGTTCCGCAATTTAACGGTCGTTTGCGTGTGATGGCTTATGCTTGGAGTGATAAGAAACTTGGCACATTTGAAACCAATTTGATTGTTCGCGACCCAATTGTAACGCTTGCTAGCATGCCGCTGTTTTTAACCAAGGGGGATGCGTCTAAGCTTTTCTTATCTCTAGATAATGTTGACGGAGCAGAGGGGCTATATAAACTGGATGTTTCTGCTTCTGATAAATTAGAGTTTAATCAAGAAGAGTTTACAAAACCGCTTGAATTGAAAAAAGGCTCACGGGTGAACTTAGCCCTTTCAATGAGAGCATTAAAGTTAGGCGCTGCTAAAATTGCAGTTAAGCTGACGAATGATGCTGGATTTAGCCTTGCACAATCTTATGACATTCACGTGAACCCACCACAGCCTGATGCTTCCTGGCGCACTGTTAAGATGCTTTCATCTAATGGAGGGAAACTCTCTCTCACGACAGATATATTCGCTGACCTTATTCCTGAGACAGCAAGTGCTTCTGTTACCATTGGTAACAGGGCTGGTCTTGATGTGACCGGAATTTTCGAAGCTCTGAAACGCTACCCTTATGGTTGTGCTGAGCAGACAACAAGCCGGGCAATGCCGCTTCTCTATGTCTCTCGTATAGCGCCGCTTTATGGACAATCCATTGCGAAAGATTTGCCGAAACAAATGCAAAAGGCAATTACTCGTTTGGCTTCCCTGCAAAACAGTCAAGGTGGGTTTGGTCTTTGGTCACCGCATAGCGCTGATATGTGGTTAACGGCTTATGTCACTGATTTCCTCACCAGAGCAAAAGAGCAGAACCATTCTGTACCGCCTCTGATGATTTCAACTGCGCTTGCTCGTTTAAAGAACACAGTTAATTTTGCCAGCGACTTTTCTAAAGGAGGTGAGGACTTAGCCTATGCTCTTTATGTGCTAGCACGAAATGGGGAAGCAAACATTGGTGACCTTCGCTATTATGCTGACACAAAAATTAAAAACTTCTCAACCGCTCTGGCACAGTCTCAAATTGCAGCGAGTCTTGCCATGTATGGTGACCAGGCTCGTTCGCAAGCCGCTTTTACAGTGGCGTATGAGAGTTTATCTTCACAGCTAAAACAAACAGGCACCGGTTATTATCGCCGTGACTTTGGCACAAACCTGCGCGACAGAGCTGCTATTCTGGCATTAAGCGCTGAGGTTAAATCAACAGCAGTGCCGCAAGCTAAGCTTATTAAAGCTGTGGTGCAGGCTCGCCAGGAAAAGGGCATTACATCCACTCAAGAAAACGCCTGGATGCTTTTGGCAGCGAATGCTCTTGAGAGTACAGACCGGTCGATTTTACTCGAAATTAATGGTGAGGAAAAACAGGGTGAGCAGCGTTATAGCTTCACTCCAGCTGAATTATCTAAGGCTCCTTTTTCTGCTACGAACAAAAGCGCTGAAGATATTAACGCCATTCTGACCATTCATGGTGCATCTGAGAACCCGTTACCTGCGATAGAAAAAGGAATTGGCTTGAAACGCCAATTCTTTACCATGGCAGGCAAAGAAATTTCGTTGATAAATGCCAAACAAAATGATCGTGTTGTTGTGGTTCTTACTATCTCTGACAATGAACATAAGGGGGGGCGGCTGCTTCTCACTGATCGCTTGCCTGCCGGGTATATGATTGAAAACCCAAAGCTAATGAGCAGTGCGAATTTGCGAGGCTTTAAATGGTTGAAGGTAGGTGCTTATCCAACGCATCAAAGTTTTAGAGATGATAAATTCGTTGCCGCGTTCAACCTTTCAACTCGCTTTAATAAATCTGAGCCGCGGATGATCCGCGTTGCTTATATTATGCGAGCGGCTTTCCTTGGTCGGTATATTCATCCAGCAGCCAATGTTGAAGATATGTACAGACCCAACCGGTTTGCGCGAACGAATGCTCAGAATATTTTGATTGAGAAGCCTTAAGGGCTTAAGGGTCTAAACTCACTTGAAAGCTAAAACCATGAAAGTCTTGTCTTATATCCGCCATTCTCTGGAGCGCGCTCAAAACAAAAGTGCGCTCCCGGTATTCGCTCGGATAAGGTCTTTAATAACGGGACTATTTTTCAAGCGTACTCTTTGTGGGCTCATTTTTCTATGCGGATTGTTTATTATTGCGGACGTCTCATGGAACCAGATGATGAAACGGCTCGCTCCGGTTGACCTATCAGAGACATTTAACACTTCTGTCATTGTTGTTGACCGTAACGATCATCTTTTGCGTGCTTTTACAACTGCCAATGGACGATGGCGGTTGCCCTTATCTCAAAAAGATGTGGCACCTCACTATTATGATTTATTACTCAATTTTGAAGACAAGTCCTTTTACGAACATAAGGGTGTTGTGCCAAAAGCCTTTTTACGGGCTGCGTGGCAATGGGGGCGCAACGGCCGTATTATTTCGGGTGGGTCAACGCTGACCATGCAGGTTGCTCGTTTGATTGCCCTACATAACTCTCAAATGAATGGGCAGAAATCATCTCGTCAACGTAAGTCTTTATGGACCAAATTTGCTCAGATAAAACTTGCATTTCGACTTGAGAAACATTTAAGCAAACAACAAATTATGGAGCTTTATTTACAGTTGGCTCCTTTTGGTGGGAATTTGGAAGGCGTGCGGGCAGCCTCTCTTGCCTATTTTGGCAAAGAGCCTAAATCCCTCTCCATAGCTGAAGCCGCAACTTTGGTGGCTATACCTCAATCACCTGAAAGTCGCCGGCCAGATCGGCACCCAAGCCGAGCTAAAAAGGCACGCAACCGGGTATTGCAACGGGCCTATATAAATGGGGTTATTTCTAAAGGGGATTATTTATATGCTTTACGCCAGAAAATGATTTCTAAGCGCTTAGCGTTTCCTATGATTGCTCCGCATCTTTCAGAGCAAGTTGTAGCTTCAAATAAAAAAGACAAAATTGTTAAAACTACACTACAGCGGCATTTACAGGAAAAGCTAGAAACCCTTGCTCGCTCTCATGCTCACCGCCTTGGCAAGGGCTTATCAGCAGCGATCTTAGTGGTAAACCATCAAACAGGTGAAGTTATCTCACATGTAGGGGCTGCGGATTATTTTGACCATGACCGCTTTGGCCCTATTGACATGACTGGGCGTATCAGATCACCCGGATCGACTATAAAGCCATTTATATATGGGATGGGTTTTGACGCAGGGCTTGCGCACCCTGAAACCCTTATTGAAGATGCTCCGGTTCGCTATGGACTTTATGCACCTGAGAATTTTGATGGAAAATTTCATGGCACAGTTACACTTAGAAAAGCACTACAAAGTTCTTTGAACATCCCTGCAGTTAAATTACTGGCCTCTATTAAACCGGCACGATTTAGTGCGAGGTTTCGCTATGCTGGTTTGCATAAATCTATTCCGAACAATCTGGCCATTGCGCTTGGCGGGGTTGGGTTTAGTCTATTTGATTTAACGAAAAGTTATTTACACATAGCGAACCCAGAAAGTGCCGTTGAGCTTCATACATTGAAATCAAAGGGGCGCACCACAAATGAAAAAGTCTTTAAGCACCGCCCTCTTCTTAGCCGGCAAGCGGCTTTTTATGTCAGCCATATTTTAAGAGGAGCCACTCCGCCCAAAAACGCAAAACCTGGTGAATTGGCATATAAAACAGGAACGTCTTATGGCTATAGAGATGGATGGGCGATTGGGTTTGATGGAAAATATTTAGTGGCTGTTTGGATTGGTCGCCCTGATGGAGGCGCTACGACCAACCTCACAGGAATTGGTGCCGCTGGCCCGTTACTTTTTGATACATTTCAGCATATTGGTGAAAAACGTATTCCTTTTCGTCCAGCCCCTTCTGGCATAATAACAGCAAGTGGCAATGATTTGCCCCCCCCTCTTAGATATTTCGACAAAAAGAAACGCCGGATGGCTGCGAATTCAAAGGATGCAGTGATTGACCGAGTGCAAATTGCTTTTCCTCCTAAAGGGGCTGAATTTTATATGTCTAATCAGAAGCGAAATAAATTTCAAATTGCGCTTAAAGCTTCCGGGGGGAAACTGCCCCTCACCTGGCTGGTTGATGGCCGCTTAATTTCCTCTAAAGCCTTTGAGAGGGAAAGTGCCTTTTACCCTGGTGAAAAAGGATTTATGGAATTCTCTGTGATTGATGCACTTGGGAAAACTGACCGCGTTCAAATACGTGTGCGATAGATAGTTAGTTTTCTCTCTCTCACGGCTACTTCAAGCGCTTAAGGCGCTTGAGCCTCCGAGGGGCGATGCTTGGCATCGAACACCCCTGGCGACATGTTCTGACGCCGAAGTGACGTCACTCCTTCTACATATGATGAGTTTTTCCAATGACGCTTCAGGTTGCCTTTTCTTTGCTTCAGTTGCCCACCTGCAACCGTGCTTTTCACATATTTTAACAATTATCACATGCATTTTACTGCCTGTGTTTATTGTTTGTCTTGCTCTTTAAATTTTATG
>JAJFHW010000060.1 GCA_021775385.1 Hyphomicrobiales bacterium
GCTGACCCTCAACTTTTTTCATTTGCGAAAGCTGGTGGCAAGGCCGCTTTTAAGGTGAATTGTGTGCAATGCCATGGCTCTGGTGCTGAAGGCTCTGTTGGTAACCCTAACCTCAATGATGATGATTGGTTGTGGGGCGGTAAGCTTGAAGAAATTCACCAAACCATTTTGCATGGTGCGCGTTATGAACAAGATGATGACACTCGTTTATCTGACATGCCTGCCTTTGGTAAAGATGAACTTTTAGATAAAGCTCAGATTGAACAAGTGGCTGACTATGTTCTCTCATTAAGCAAAGGATCTGCTGATGCATCTAGTACAGGTGCTCAAATCTTTGCTGATAATTGCGCTTCTTGTCATGGTAAAAGCGGAGCGGGTGATCGCTCTCTTGGCGCCCCTCCTTTGAATGACAAAATTTGGCTTTATGGTGGCGACAAGAAAACCGTTATGGAAAGCATTCACAATTCGAGAAAAGCTGTGATGCCAGCCTGGACCCACCGCCTTGATGCTGAAACCATTAAGCAATTAGCCATTTATGTTCACTCCCTCGGGGGTGGAGAGAAGTAGGTGCGAAACTGGAGCTTTAGGCCCCCCATGACCTTTTAGCTCCCTTTGCACCTACTTCGCCTAAGATACAAATTTCAGGGTTGAATTTTTAACGCTCATTCAACCCTGAGCTTTTACCAACAACTATAAATGCTTTATTTAAGGTGATTATTAAATGACCAAACCTTCACAGATTGAGCAATTTGATGTTCAGGCTGTTAATAAAGATGGTGCAAAAAAATTATTTGCCGCTGCAAAAAAAATCTACCCAAAAAGGGTTGATGGGAAATTTCGCCAGCTTAAATGGTTGATCATGTCGGTCACTTTAGCGATTTACTATATCACTCCCTGGCTTCGCTGGGATCGCGGAGAGTTTGCTCCTGACCAAGCTGTTTTGGTCGACCTTGCAAACCGCCGTTTTTATTTCTTCTTTATTGAAATTTGGCCGCAAGAATTTTTTTATGTGGCTGGCTTACTTATTATGGCTGGCATTGGTTTGTTTCTTGTGACCTCAGTTTGGGGTCGCGCTTGGTGTGGCTACACATGCCCTCAAACCGTATGGGTTGATTTGTTTTTGGTCATTGAACGCGCCATTGAAGGTGATCGCAATGCGCGCATGAAACTTGATAAAGCTTCATGGGATTTTAAAAAACTTCGAATGAAAATTACAAAACATTTCATCTGGCTTTTGGTTGCTATATCAACCGGCGGTGCCTGGATTTTTTATTTTGCTGATGCCCCTACTCTGTTTGTTAATTTTTTCACTTTAAAAGCTCCTTTTGTAGCTTATTCTACCGTCGCGGTTTTAACTGCGACTACCTATATCTTTGGTGGGTTTATGAGAGACCAGGTTTGCACTTATATGTGCCCCTGGCCCCGCATTCAGGCGGCGATGCTAGACGAAGAAAGTCTGGTTGTTACCTACAATGACTATAGAGGCGAACCTCGTACGGCTCATCGTAAGAAACATGCTAACGATGACACATCTCAAGCTCCGATGGGGGATTGCATTGATTGTAATAAGTGTGTGGTAGTCTGTCCTATGGGCATTGATATACGTGATGGTCAACAGATGGAATGCATCACTTGCGCGCTTTGTATTGATGCATGTGACAGCGTGATGGAAAAGGTTGGCAAGCCTTCAGGACTTATTTCTTACGCCACTTTGAAAGAATATGATCAAGCAACTGCAGGTAAGCCCGTTACAAATTCTGTGCCTATTATCTTTCGCCCCCGCACACTCATTTACTCAACCATCTGGTGCCTTGTTGGCTTGGTCATGCTTTTTGTTTTAGCCACTCGCAGCCGACTTGATGTAAATGTTTTGCATGATCGCAACCCCTTGATGGTTCAGCTTTCTGATGGTTCTGTTCGCAATGGATATATTGTGAAAATCCTAAATATGGAGCCTAAAAAACATACGGCATTTTTCTCTTTTAAAGGCCTACCTAAGGGATATATGCGGATTGAACAAGAAGATGGTCAACTCATTAAAAATGGTGAAAGTTACAAATTAATGTTGGAGCCAGATGTTCTAAAAGAACTAAAAATTTACGTCACAATACCGCTAGCAGCTTTACCTCAATCAGATCAAGCATTTGATTTTGTTGCGGAAATACCGGCCAGTGACGAATACCATGAGACGACTACCAAATTTCATGTGAAGAAATATTAGGGCCTAGGCCCACAATTTTTAGGAGTTGCACTATGACAGATCCAGCATGTTTAAAAGATCCAAAACCCTTTACCGGTAAGCACATGTTGTTTGTTATGCTGAGTTTTTTTGGTGTAATTATTATAGTCAATCTCACCATGGCGACTTTAGCGACGAAAAGTTGGACAGGCTTGGTTGTGAAAAACGGTTATATTGCTAGTCAACGTTTTAACAAGAATCAAGAAGCCCATGAAAAATTGATTGCTGCTGGCTGGCAAAGTTCACTTGAATACAACAATGGACTTTTCTCATTAACTTTAACGAAAAACTCTAAAGTTTTGGCAAATTGTGAAGTGACAGCTCTCTTGAACCGCCCCGTTCATGAAAATGACAACCAAAGGCTTCAATTCAAATATTCTCATGCAGAACGCCAACAAGCAGGTGGTCACTATATTGTTCGTAACCAACTCAAACCAGGGCGATGGAATTTAGAGGTGCAAGCGCTTTGCCCCTCGGACCGAGCTCTAGAGGTCAACCACAAAAAAATGACAGATAAATTTGTTCAGACTTATAAAT
>JAJFHW010000007.1 GCA_021775385.1 Hyphomicrobiales bacterium
ATCACAACATCAATTCCGGCAAAAGTCAGCACATCCTTTAAAGCCGTAGGCTCTAAAGTTAAGCGTGAAACCAAACTTTTGGGGAAAAGGGGCTTCGATCGGAGAACTGGGACAAAGCCCCAGCCATCTCCTTGCGATTTACGCCTCACTGTTAACTCCCTGAGTTGACCATCTTTATGGGTCATTACAAAGGAGTATGCCAGAAACACATGTTTTTACTCTTAAGAGAGATGGTAAATTATCCGTTTGCAATCGCGCTGAAATGGAATAAAAAGCCTTTACATAAAAGCTAATTCTAATCATTTAGTCTAAAGCCTATAGAAGTAGAAGACCAAATCTTTCCACGTTCAAAAGGATCATCCCGAATGCTTCATAAAGAAGGCATGTTAGACGCCCTGAAACAATCGGTATCTAAAGCTGGTGAGCTCGCCCTGGAATATTTTGGTAAAGATGTGGATATTGAAATAAAAAAAGATGGCAGCCAAGTCTCTGCTGCTGATCACGCCGTGAATGACCTTCTAAAGCAAGATTTAAGTAAAATCGATCCATCTATTCAATGGCTCTCCGAAGAAAGTCCAATTGATGAAAACCGGTTAAACGCTCCCTTTACCTGGATTATAGACCCTATTGACGGCACCAGAGGTTTTCTGGAAAACCAACCAGACTGGACAATTGTAGCAGCCTTAATAGAAGATAAACGCCCGATCTTAAGCGTCGTTTATAACCCGGTTAAATCAGAGTTATACAGCTCAGAGGCCGGAAAAGGTGCGTTTTTGAACGATAAAAAAATAACCACCAGCTCAACAACAGATCTATCAAAAGCCCATATCATCTCTTCAAAAGGGCATTTTAATCGTGTTTTTACTGAAGAAGATCAAAAACCATCCACCCGCACCTGGAACAGCTCCATGGCCTATAGAATAGCCCGTATCGCTGAAGGGGCAGCTGATGCAACAATTTCGCTAACACCAAAAAATGACTGGGATATCGCAGCCGCTCACCTGATTTTAACAGAAGCAGGCGGCCAAATGAGCACACACCTTGGACATGACATCACCTATAACAATAAAGAAATTAGCCATCCTAGTGTAGTCGCAACAACAAAATCGTTATACAAGACAATCATCAAAAAAACCGAACAAGCTATCAAGTAAAGGCAAAGGAAAAATCATGAGTGATAATCAGACTGAAAGCAAAGAACAATTACTACATCTTGTTTTTGGTGGTGAATTAACAAGTTTAGAAAATATTACTTTCAAAGATCTCGAAGGTCTCGACATAGTCGGCATCTATCCCAATTATGCTAGCGCTTATAGCGTTTGGAAAAACAAGGCTCAAAGCACTGTTGATAACGCAAACATGCGCTATTTCATTGTTCATATGCACCGTCTGCTTGAACCAGAAGTAAATTAGGGGCTATCCCACTTTAAGAAGCTGAAGTTGTTATCAATTTTTTGTGTTAGGCAATAGTCGATAAAACTTATCATTCTTCGAGAGAAGACTGGTTTAATTTCGCTATACGTCCTATAACCTTGGCTTACAGAACATAAGGCGTGTCACTTATAAAAGTAGTAACTGGTTTTAAGAAATAGCGTGGTTGCTCATTGCGGATGCATAGTGGGCATCTGAAGCAAAAAATGGCAACATGAAGTGCCATTAAAGGTGACACGGCTTTTACAAAAAGACAGAGCATGTCTATTAACTTCAATAAAAGTAACATGCTCTAAGGAAGCGGACACAGGATCTAGTGCAGGAAAAACTCTTTTCAGATAACAAATTAGTAGATCGCGACAGCGACATCCTCAGTGAAGATTACACCACAAAGGCCGTCGCAAAAAGAATATGGGAAGAACACCTCCACCCCAGATTAAAGCTAGTTCTTATTTCAAGCTTTGCCATGATCATATCAGCTGGTACAACTGGTGCAGTTCCTCTACTCATACAACGAGCAACCGATGATATTTTTGTCAATAAAGATACATCAATGATCTTTCTGATTTGCGCCGCCGTTATCCTAATCACAACACTAAAAACATTTTCTGCATTTATCTCAAGTGTCACCGTTGGCTACCTTGGCGAAAAATTTGTCGCTGATATGCGCATTCAAATGTTTGATCGTTTAACAAAAGCAGATTTAAGTTGGATTGAAGGAGTTCACTCCGGTCGCTTTCTCGCTGGATTTCTAAATGATGCGACTCTAATTCGCAACACAGCAAGCCGAACCTTAGTTGCTTTGGTTGAAAGCTCATTAAAAGTCATCGCGTTAACTGTCGTTATGATCGTTATAGATTGGAAAATGGCCATCATGATTATGATAGCCTTGCCATTAGGTGTCTACCTCCTCTCACGACAACGTAAAAAAATGCACAGCTCTACCAAAAAAGGTCTCGTTGAAACAAGTGAACTTTCAACACTCATTTCGCAAACCTTACGCAGCCTTCGCATTGTTCGCGCCTACGGCCAGGAACATAAAGAATTAGATCGTGCCCAATCTGGAATTAATCGTGCCATGGAATATACTTTACGTGGCATGCGTGCTAGAGCCATTTCAAGTCCTGCAGTTGAACTACTCACTGGCCTTGGCTTTGCTTTAGTAATATATTACGCAGGCACAAACGGCATTAAAGGGGATGTCACAATCGGCCAATTCACGGCCTTCATGACAGCCGCTATGCTGATTTACCAACCATTGAAATCACTAGCCACTTTACAAACTGCCATTCAAGAAGGTGTCGCAGCTGCAAGCCGTGTTTACGGCATCATAGATCGCGATGTAGAGTTAAAAGAAAAACCAAATGCCAATCCCCTTGAATTAACATCGGGTGAAATTTCATTTGAGAATGTTTCCTTTTCTTACGAAAACGATGCACCTCTTTTTAAAAACTTTAGCCTCACAGTTCCACCTGGCAAAACCGTTGCGCTTGTCGGGCCTTCCGGCGGCGGTAAAAGTACCATCCTTAACTTAGTGCTTCGTTTCTACGATCCAACAGAGGGCACTGTAAAAATTGATGGACAAAACATATCAAATCTAACCTTAAAGTCTTTGCGAGAAGCAACAGCTCTTGTCACTCAAGAGCCTCTTTTATTTGACGACACCATCGCTAATAACATCGCGTACGGCATGTCGAATGCAACACAAAAAGAGATAGAAGCAGCTGCCAAAGCAGCTGCAGCAGATGACTTTATTAAAAATTTCCCTAAAGGATATGAAAACACGATTGGCGAAGCTGGGAATAATCTCTCTGGCGGTGAAAAACAACGTGTTGCCATTGCAAGAGCCATCTTAAAAGACGCACCAATACTTCTTCTCGATGAACCAACAAGTGCGCTAGACAGTAAATCAGAAGCCACCTTCCAAAAAGCCCTGGATGGCTTAATGAAAGGCAGAACAGTACTGATGATTGCTCATCGCCTCACAACAGTAAAACAAGCTGATCTCATTTGTGTGTTGGCTCATGGTAAAATGATTGAAATGGGAACCTATAATGAGCTCTTAAATAAAGGCGGCTTATTCTCAGAATTGCATGCAACCCAATTTGGCGCGACAATGAGTAAAATAAATAGATCTTCTAACGAAAAAGAAACTCAATCTACTAAAGAGCAAACACCGGCTGAGTAAAAAGCAAAACAACATGCTCAAAAAAGTTTTAAAAAATCCTCTTTGGGGAGAAAGATTAGCAGACGGCCTTGCCAAATACATAAAATATGTACGAAGCAAAGGAACCACAATCTGTGAACCGGAAAACCCGGATGAACTCTTCAAAAAAGAAGAACCCTTCATCTTGGCCGTTTGGCACGGTCAATTTTTACTCATCCCTACAATTCGCCCAGAAGAAATCAAAGCTAAAATTGTGGTCGGCGCTCATGGCGATGCTGAACTCGCCGCCAAACTTGTCTCTAGATTTGGCGTCACCCCCATTCGGGGTTCAGGAGCAGCAGGCAGGCGCTCAAAAAGAGATCGTGGTGGTGCAAAAGTTTTAAAGCAAGCCATCAAAGCCCTAAAAGAAGGTTATTGCATAGTCTCAACTGCTGATGTCCCGCCAGGGCCAGCCCAAAAGGTAGGAGAAGGCATTATTACCATGGCACGGCTTTCCGGCAAACCAATCATACCCGCAGCCATCGCCACCAAAAGAGCCATCACTTTCAAAAGTTGGAGCCGGCTCACAATTAATTTGCCAAGCTCAAAAACCGGCTACGTAGTTGGCGATCCCATACACGTCCCACGTAAATGTGCACCTGAAGAATTAGAAACTCTACGCTTAGAGTTAGAGGTAGCTATGAGCAAAGTCACTAAACGCGCCCATGAACTGGCCGAACGAAGGCCTAATAAAATCCTCCCTCTTTGGGAGCGAACCATCAAACCTGGCTTCGCCCTAAACTCATATAAACTAGCAACATCGCTTGCTAAACCAATAGCACCGCTCATCTTCAAATACCGTGTCAACAAGGGAAAAGAAATCCTTGAGCGCGAACAAGAACGCTACGGTATCAGTGACATAAAGCGCCCCAAAGGTACGCTTTGGTGGTTCCACGCAGCAAGTGTTGGCGAAACCTACGCTTGCCTCCCCTTGATAGAAAAATTACTTAAGCGAAACTCAGAGCTCTCTGTCCTGCTCACAACCGGCACAACGACCTCAGCCAAATTAGCGGCAAAAAAATTACCAGAGCGCGCCTTTCATCAATTCATTCCGCTTGATAACATACTATTTGTAAAAAGATTTCTCGCACATTGGCGCCCGGATTTGGCAGCCTTTATCGAGTCTGAAATCTGGCCAAACTTAATCATGGAGACACATACCAAAAACATTCCCCTTCTGCTAATAAACGGAAGAATGTCAAAAAA
>JAJFHW010000061.1 GCA_021775385.1 Hyphomicrobiales bacterium
CTCAACCCGTACTTCAATTGCTTTAGTTGTGGCATGAAACATTAAATTTACCCATATTCTTTAAACACGTTCTTTAAATCCAAAGTCAGATTTAAGAATAGACTCAGATTTGAACGATTATTGAGCCCAAAATCAACCGAAAAATTGATAATAATGGCCTAAACTTAGTCACTATTATTTTAGAGCTTCAGCAATATCATTCAAAAGATCATCGCAATCTTCAATTCCAACAGAAAGTCTGATCAGTGAAGGCGTAATTGAAAGCTCTAGACGCTCTTCTTCCTCCAACCTTTGGTGGGTTGTTGTCGTTGGATGAGTGATCAGGCTTTTTGTGTCGCCTAAGTTATTAGAAATGCTAATGATTTCCAGTTTGTTCATAAAATTGAACGCGTCTTCTTTGGACCCATCAATTTCAAATGCAACCATAGTGCCAAAGCCCTTCATTTGGCGTTTCGCAAGCTCATGTTGGGGGTGGTCTTCCCGTCCAGGATAAATTGCTTTCTTCACTTTGGGTTGTTCGCTAAGAAAATCAGCTATTTTGCGGGCATTAGACGCTGCTTTTTCAATCCGTAAAGGCAGTGTTTCAAGCCCTTTAAGCATAACCCAAGCGTTAAAGGGACTAATAGAAGGCCCGGTTTGGCGCATAAAATCATGTAGATAGTCGTCGATATAGTCTTGTTTACCAAGCACAACGCCGCCTAGACACCGCCCTTGCCCATCAATATGTTTCGTCGCTGAATAACAGACAACGTCTGCCCCAAATTCCATAGGCTTCTGAAAATATGGCGTTGCAAAAACATTGTCTACAATGACTAAAGCACCGGCCTCATGAGCAATGTCAGCCACAGCTTGCATATCTACCAATTCAAGGGCCGGGTTTGTAGGCGTTTCAAAAAACACAGCCTTTGTATTTGGCTTCATCGCAGCTTTCCAGGCGTCTATATCACTGCCATCAATCAATGTAGTTTCAACACCAAAGCGGGGCAATAAGGTCTCTACCACATAGCGACAAGAACCAAATAGAGCTTTAGCAGAAACGATGTGATCGCCCGCATTTAAGTAACTAAGGACAGATGCAGAAACGGCAGCCATACCAGTAGCCGTCGCGCGGGCATCATCGGCCCCTTCAAGAGCAATCATGCGCTCTTCAAACATCTTAATCGTAGGGTTCATGAAGCGGCTGTAAATATACCCATCTTCTTCCCCTTTAAAGCGGGCTTCAGCGCTCTCAGCGCTGGCATAGATATAGCCAGAGGTTAAAAACAAGCTTTCGGAGGTTTCACCAAATTCACTACGAATGGTGCCGCCATGGACAAGCTTTGTTGCATCATTTAATGAAGCAAACCGATCTTTAGAAATTTTTGTATTAGACATAGATAACCCTTATATATTGCTCTGAATTTAAGTGTGTGAGCAATAAAAAACCCAGCACACCAGTACCACCAACACCGATGACACAGGTCCAACCAAATAAAGTTAAGGAAAACCGGGGCAATCGGCCTTTTAGCAAGTTATTTTATGTGGCTGCAAGCCGACCGGCCAAATCACCACAAGGGTCTAAACCCTAATTCGATGGCCCATCTAAGTACAAAAGCGGGGAAAGGGTCAAGAGTTTTTCACAAAAAGTATGTTTCCAGCTTGTAACCTCTACCTCCTTCAGCGATTATGGGGCCAATTTAGTACAGGAAGTACTCACCCCGGTTTGTCAGTTGCAGCTGTTGTTTTGGTATCTGGAGCACAATTTTCGGATACGTAGTGGGTATCAGAAGCAAAAACTTGCAGTTACTGTCCCGGTTGCTAGTAGGTAATCTAAAGGGGGCACAAAAGTGTGGGCATCTGAGATAGTGATCTGGATGCCGCGACGGTTGCTTGTGGGCAACTGAAGGAGCACTAAAAAAGGATTGAGATATGGCTGAAGAAGCAAAAAATCTTTGGAATAACGATCAGGAAAATGGGAGTGAATTACCCAAAGCCCATCTGCCCACAAAGGGTGGAATTTTCCCAAGCCAAGCCATTAAAGATCTCATTCATCGAGGATTTTTAAAAACGGCCAACGGCGTTGATATTCTTGATAACCAAATTCAGCCCGCCAGTCTTGACCTTCGTTTGGGAAAAAAAGCATATAGAGTGCGAGCAAGTTTTTTACCAGGCGGAGGTAGAACGGTAGAGTCTCAGTTAGAAGACCTAGCGCTTCATGAATTCTCACTTGAAGATGGGGCCGTTTTAGAGCGTGAATGTTTCTACGTCGTCGAAGTCGAAGAATGTCTGAAGTTACCAGATAGTGTGTCTTGCTTTGCCAACCCGAAAAGCTCAACTGGACGTCTCGATGTCTTCACCCGGCTCATTTCTGATGGTGCTGAAATTTTTGATTATGTTGAAGCCGGCTATGAAGGCAAACTTTATGTCGAAATTTCTCCGCGCACATTTTCCATCAAAGTCCGCTCAGGCAGCCGCTTAAATCAGTTACGTTTTCGCAGGCGCATCGGCCAGCAAGATAGGTTTGAAAGGCCAAAGCTTTCAGATAAAGAATTGCGTCACTTACATGAAAAAGAGCAGTTAGTGAATTGCGAGCCAACCATCCGCGATGGGCTCAATACGAGAGTTGATTTAAGAGGAATTGATGGCAGTAACCTAATTGGTTACAGAGCACAAAAACACACAGACATCATAGATGTTGATAAACCCCATAGTTATAAAATGGATGAATTCTGGGAACCTCTTTATGGTAGGTCTGACGGCCGCCTAATTCTAGACCCCGGTGAGTTTTATATTCTTGTCTCGAAAGAAGCGCTGCACATCCCGATTGAATACGCAGCTGAAATGGTGCCAATTGACCCGATGATGGGTGAATTCCGCGCTCACTATGCCGGCTTTTTTGACCCAGGCTTTGGTGCAGAATCAGCAGGCGGCAAAGGCAGTCGCGCGGTTTTAGAAGTGCGTAGCCATGACATACCGTTTGTATTAGAAGATGGCCAAATCATCGCAAGGCTCATCTATGAGCCACTCACTGAAATTCCAGAAACAATCTACGGCGCAGACCTAAAATCCAACTACCAAGCTCAAGGCTTAAAACTCTCCAAGCATTTCATCTAGGCCGGGAAAAAATGTGGCTGCTTGTTCATGAGCCTAGTTTTAAAGAAGGGGCATGTTAGTGCGTGTGTCAAAAATTAAAAATATATACATTGGGCCTTTAATCCATCGCAGAAAATTTTGCGAATAGTTTTCTAATCTGAATACAAATGTTGTTTATCAAACCAGATACGTCGTATATCCTTTGTAACATCCCAGCAATCGCGCGGTGAGCTGCTTTCCAAACAACTCCAGTACCATACTTGGTACTTATGGTCTTCAAAGTGTTGATCAAGCCAATTACAAATCGTAAGCCAGCGTGGATCCCTCGAAATATCATCCAGCTCTTCAAAAGATTGAATCATAATGTCCATCAGTGTGAACCGTACATCGCTGTTATTTTTAGCAAGCTCATACTCCATCATCAAATCATCGATAAGATCGGAATCTGCAACCTCAAATTCCCAGTCCTGCATGCCCGGTTCGTTTGGCAGGTCTAAACGGTTGGCAATAAAATCGATAGAAGCCCTTGTATGATGTCGGACAGGAAAAGGCGGTTCCATATTAGTACCTGTTTACTTATTTTATAAAAGTTGCCAATAGCTATTGCTTATACTCTTCTTACCGCTTCTAAAGTACACAATCAAATACATTAAACTAAATTTACGAAGAAGGAGTGACGCCACTTCGGCGTCAGGACATGGCAGCAGAGCTGCCCGGTGCCTAGCGCCGCCCCTCGGAGGCCCAAGCGCTTTTCGCGCTTGGAATAGCCGTGAGAGAAAGCGTGGATGCTTTGAGCCGGTTGTTGCTGGGCAACCTGAAGGCTTAATTAAAGAAACATCTGAAGCACAACAAAAATTTTAAGCCGCTATTTCAAGCGGCCCAGAAATAGGCAAACGTACAGTGAATGTTGAACCAACGCCGGCTTCACTTTCAACTGAAATTTCTCCACCATGATATTCGACAATTTGCTTTACTAGATGAAGACCAATCCCAGTTCCCGCAATCCCAGTTGACGTCTGGGCACGGAAAAATTGCTCGAACATATTAGGTAAGTCATCGGCGCCAATACCAAGCCCTTCATCTTGCACTGAGAGAAAAATATCAGAAGCATCATGGTGAGCTTTAACTGTTATATTCGGAGCATCAGGAGCATATTTAATCGCATTTGAAAGAAGGTTTGTAAGCACCTGATCAACTTTAGCTTTATCAGCCTGAATTAATTTAGGCAGCTCAAGTTCATCGTAATTAATTACGTGATGATGAGAGATCTCTTGTTGGCGAGCGCAAACACTCTCAATAAGGCCAGAAATATCACAATCAGAAACTTGTATAGAAAGTTTCCCAGCATTCAAACGAGCAGCAGATAATGTGCTCTCCATTAATGATGACATCCGCTGGACAGATTCCAAAATAATACCTATTCGTTTTGATAAAATTTCGTCGGTTAGTTTGCCCTTTTTGCGTAACAAGCGTTGGGCAGAACTATCAATAATAGCAAGTGGTGTTCTAAATTCATGGGACGCCATAGAAACAAATTGGCGTTGCATTTCGTTCAAATGCTGCTCTGTTTCAAGTGCTTCTTCAAGTTGTACGGTTCGCTCGATAACAATTTCTTCTAGGTTATCTTTGTGGCGTTTAAGCTCTTCTTCTTTACGGCGCATTTCGGTAACATCAATACGTATACCAACAATTTGTCCAGACTCATCACGGCGCTCTCTTCTAAGCATAATACGACCATCAGCTAAATGAGCTTCTGTCTCAAAATTGAAGTTATCATTAGAACGATTTTTAAGTTGGCTTTGTACCCAGTCTTCAGGATCC
Organism: Hyphomicrobiales bacterium; assembly: GCA_021775385.1. GTDB lineage: Bacteria > Pseudomonadota > Alphaproteobacteria > Rhizobiales > HXMU1428-3 > HXMU1428-3. The sequence goes on from JAJFHW010000061.1 coordinate 4,894, forward strand.
CAGTCACCAATATTCCACATGCCTTTTTCTAAAGAAGCACGAACAAGGTATTCATATGTAACACCCGGTTTTATCTTCTCATGAATGCAATCATAAAAATCAAGAAACGCTTGGTTGACCATGACAAGGCGGTCATTTTTATCATAAACCACAAACCCGTCGCGCATGGAATTAATAGAAAAGGCTAGCCTCGAATATCAGTCTTGGATTTCTTCTTCCATAGCCTTCTTTTCACAAAGTGCATCGAGATAGGACCTAGAAGCCTTTGCCAGTTCACCAATTTCATCATTTGAATATACATTAAGGTCTACATTAAGATTACCCTCATGCATATTGCTCCAAAATTGTAGAATTTTTTTAATTGGGCGTGAAACCAGAGAGTTGACTAAAAACAAAGCGACGCCGATACTTATTAAGAAGGTACCCAATGAAAACCAAAAAATAAACGATAGGGCTGCTTCTTCAAGCTGTTGTACATGTTGAGCCGATTGGAATGTGAGCTGCATGAGTTGGTTCTCTAGCCGGTAAAGACGATCGGATATGAATTGTTGTTGATCAATTAGTGATGAGATCTGAGTGACGACATCTGTCGATATATAGTTATCCGGATTTGCAAATACCTCATAAGCGTTTTTACCAAATTGCATAAGAATATCTTCAACATAGTGCATTTCATACTGAACAGTTCCAATAAAGGAATTTGTAAATTCATTTTGGTTTTCTTGTTGTAATAATTTCTTACCAAGATCGAGATTATCTTTAATTTGGATAGATGTTTTTGCAAGGTCTGTTCTAG
>JAJFHW010000062.1 GCA_021775385.1 Hyphomicrobiales bacterium
TAGCGCCGTGAAACAAGCGCGTACAAAAGGAGATAACGACTAATGGCTATTCAAACTCCAAATGGCTTTACGCTAGATACATCTGGTGAACGTGTCGTTGTTGACCCGGTTACTCGGATTGAGGGCCACATGCGCTGCGAAGTGAATGTGAACTCAGACAATATTATCACCAACGCTGTTTCAACTGGCACCATGTGGCGCGGCCTTGAGGTTATCCTGAAGAACCGTGACCCGCGTGATGCATGGGCGTTTGTGCAACGGATTTGCGGTGTTTGTACTGGTACTCACGCACTAACTTCTTGCCGAGCTGTGGAAGATGCACTAGGAATTGAAATTCCTGACAATGCGAATTCAATTCGTAATATCATGCAGCTTTCACTTGAGATCCACGACCACCTTGTGCACTTCTATCACTTGCACGCGCTTGACTGGGTTAACCCGATTAACGCTCTTAAAGCTGATCCGCGTGATACATCTGCTTTACAAAAAGCAACGTCACCAAGGCATCCTAAATCCTCACCTGGTTATTTCAGAGACATTCAAAACCGCCTCAAGAAGTTTGTTGAAAGTGGCCAGCTTGGTCCTTTTAAAAATGGTTACTGGACTAACCCTGCTTATCTTCTACCACCTGAAGCTGACTTGATGGCTGTAACTCACTATCTTGAAGCTCTTGATTTCCAAAAAGAAATCATGAAAACTAGAACGATCTTTGGTGGTAAGGACCCGCATCCAAACTGGCTTGTTGGTGGTGTGCCTTGTCCGATTAACATCGATGGTGAAGGCTCTGTTGGTGCGATCAACATGGAAAGCCTCAACCATGTTCGCTCTATCATCAATCAAACAATTGAGTTTGTTGATAATGTTTACATCCCAGATATTATCGCAATTGGTAAGATCTATTATGATGCAGGCTGGCATTATGGCGGTGGTATTTCTGGCACTGATGCTCTTGCCTATGGTGACATTCCGGATAAACCAAATGACTTCTCAGCTGCCAACTTAATGATGCCTCGTGGTGCTATTATTAAAGGCAACCTTAATGAAGTTCATGAAGTTGATCACCGTGATCCTGAGCAAATTCAAGAATTTGTACCTCACTCTTGGTATAAATATGACGATGAAAGCAAAGGCTTGCATCCTTGGGATGGTGTGACAGATCCGAATTATGAACTTGGTCCTAAAACTATTGGTACAAGAACTGATATTAAACAACTTGATGAAGCAGCCAAATATTCATGGATTAAAGCGCCTCGCTGGCGTGGCAATGCCATGGAAGTTGGACCACTTTCTCGTTATCTTGTTGGTTATGCTTCCAAGCATACTGAGTTTACCGATCAAATCACCGATACACTTGGTGCTCTTGGTAACGCTCCTGTTTCCGCCCTCTTTACAACAATTGGTCGGACAGCTGCACGTGCGTTAGAGGCTCAATGGTGTTCTTACAAGCAACGCTATTTCTTAGACAAAATGATTGCCAACATTAAAGCTGGTGACCAGACAACAGCTAACACTGACAGTTGGGATCCTTCTACTTGGCCGAAAGAAGCTAAAGGCGTTGGCTTTACCGAAGCTCCGCGTGGAGCCTTGGCTCACTGGATCCGTATCAAAGACCAAAAAATTGAGAACTACCAATGTGTTGTACCAACAACATGGAACGGTAGCCCTCGAGATAATGAAGGTAACATTGGTGCCTTTGAAGCTTCTTTGATGAACACCAAAGTTGAACGCCCTCATGAACCTGTGGAGATTTTGAGAACCATTCACTCATTTGACCCATGCTTAGCTTGTTCCACTCACGTTATGGGACCTGATGGCGAAGAGCTTGCCAAAGTTAAGGTGAGATAAGGAGGATGTTATGGCTGAACAAATGGCTGATCAAACAGCAAAAAGTCAACAAACTGCCGTCTATGTTTATGAAGTACCAGTACGCCTCTGGCACTGGATCAATGCATTTGCGATCCTTGCTTTATGCGTAACCGGGTACTTTATTGGGTCACCGCTTTCCTCCGTTTCGGGGGAAGCAAGTGACCACTATGTAATGGGATATATGCGTTTTGTGCACTTTGCAGCCGGATATATCTTTGTTATTGGCTTTGTTTTTAGAGCCTATTGGGCGATCGTTGGGAATTCGCATTCCAGAGAGATCTATTTACCGCGCATTTTCTCAAAAGATTTTTGGGGTGAAGTGTGGCACGAGATCAAGTGGTACAGCTTCCTTGTCAGCGAACCTAAAAAATATACCGGTCATAATCCACTTGCGATTATTTCCATGCACCTGATGTTTATATGGGGCTCGGTCTTCATGATCATTAGTGGTCTTGCTCTTTATGGCGAGGGTGCTGGTATGGGCAGTTGGCAGTATCAGCTTTTCTCATCATGGTTTATCCCGCTTATGGGCCAAAGCCAGGATGTGCATACATACCACCATCTGGTCATGTGGCTGATTATTGTTTTTGCGATTGTTCATATTTACGTGGCAATTCGCGAAGATATTATGTCACGCCAATCAATCATCAGTTCGATGATCTCAGGGTGGCGTTTATTTAAAGATAACCGCCCTTCTGACGACTAACTCATGTAAAATTGCAGTCGTTTATTTAACTTCCTAAATTAACTGAGACGCTTCTTTGAGGCGTCTCTTTTTTTGTTTCTCACGGCTACTGTTTTTTAAGTGGCGCTTCAGCTTGCTCTTTTTCAATGCGACTTCAGTTTCCCACCAGAAACCACCGTGAACAACCGCGCTAACGACAGACCTTCCGAGGAGCGGCTGCTTGCGCCGGGCAGCTAAGCTGCAATGTCCCTCAGCCCAAAAAAGGCTGAGCTCCTCCTTCGTCTCTTGTGGTCTTCTGATTTATACTCACGGGCTATTCCGTCGCCCTATTAGTCACACTTCAGTTTCCCACCAGCAACCGCACTGCTGCCATGTCATAACGCTTAAGCAATCGTCACTCCTTTCTTTGTGCGGTTTGATCGTATTTGCGAAAACTTCACATAGCCTCACTGATTTTTTTCCGTGGCCACTTTGTCGCTGAAAATTGGACTTATTGTCGCTTTTTTAAGGGGAGTTGGTAAGAAACTTATCATTTTCACATATAGCTTACACGATCTCATCACATAAATTCCTCAGAAAACACCAAAATTGCAATGCTTGTTACCATTACAGAGGTATACATGGTTAGTTGCTTTCCACTAAAAAGTATCTGCATACTGTTATTTTTTATTTTCTTCTTTATTTTCAGCAACTTACGCAACTGGCCTGGCAATTGCTATGATTAAAGAAAACTTAAAAAAGTTTAAAAATAACAAATAGCTAATGGTGTAATTCCAGGGGAGGAAATATGACCACGATGCCAAGAGTGCTAATCCTGGGGATTGGCAATGTCTTATGGGCTGACGAAGGTTTTGGTGTGCGCGCTGTTGAGCACATGTACCGTCACTATCAAGCTCCAGATCATGTGAAGATTATGGATGGTGGCACGCAAGGCTTGTACCTCGTCCAACATATCCGCGAAACAGATTATCTCGTCGTTTTTGATGCCGTTGATTATGGGCTTGAACCTGGCACCATGAAATTGGTGAAAGATGATGAAGTACCTAAATTTTTAGGTGCTAAAAAAATGAGTTTACATCAAACAGGCTTTCAAGAAGTTTTAGCAACCTCTGAAATGCTGGGGGACTACCCGAAAACTATGCTTCTCATTGGTGTTCAGCCGGTTGAATTAGAAGATTATGGCGGGAGTTTGCGCCCCGCAGTCAAAGAACAAATTGTGCCTGCTATTGATCACGCTATTTCTTACCTAAAAACACTTGGTATTGATGTTCAAGAACGTAGTGAGCCATTGCCTGACGATGGAATTGTTGGCTGTGAAATCGTCACTCTGGAAGCTTACGAAAAAGAGCGTCCGAGTGAGGGAGATGCCTGTAGAGTTGGCGATGATCGTTTGATCATATCTGATGCATGGAATGGACCAACATTCACTGATGAAGGCATTGCAGAATTTGACCCTCATCAGATGCCGCAAGCAAAGATTCCAAATAGGGATACTAACTGATGTGTATGGGCATCCCGATGAAAGTAATGAGTGTTACTCCTGGCTACGCCCTCTGTCTTAGAGGTGATAACCCAACTGACGCACCTGTCAGCATCGATATGAAACTGGTTGGTGAACAAACTGTTGGAACTTGGGTTTTGACCTTTTTAGATAGTGCACGGGAAGTTCTAACTGAAGAAAAGGCAAACGATATTACGAATGCCCTCAAAGCTGTTGAACAAGCTCTATTTGGGAACGGTGACGTTGATCACTTGTTCGCTGACTTGGTGAATAGAGAGCCTGAACTTCCTGATCATTTAAAACCAAAAGCTTCAGATAAAGAGAATTAAGAGAGTGGAGAAAAAAATGTTTATACCCCTTGTTAAGATGCTTATTGATGAACACAAATACCCAGTAATTACTGAAGAAAACCATGATGAATGGACCACAGCGCAGGACTATTCAATGTTATTTTTTGGAGGTGATGGTGACCGTTTAGACGAAACACCAGATGTTGCTGTTGTAGTTCCGATGCTGGAAAAACATTTTAGACAAAAATTCAAACCTGCTGTTGTGGCCCGTGAAGCTGAACGCCCTTTGCAAGTAAAATACCGTTTCAATGCCTTTCCAGCCCTCGTGTTTTTAAAAGGCGACAAATATCTCGGCACCATAACACGTATGCAAGACTGGACGGATTATGTGGGTATGGTTGAAGAAGTTTTGGCTAAAGAGCCAACACAGCCACCTTCATTTAAATTGCCTCATGGATGCGGAACGGATGATTCCACTGAAGCAGTGCATTGACCAGCTTCACTTATAAATTTTAGACGCTGAAAATTTAAATAGAATAACAGACAGATTGTTTTGATGAATGGAGATCTTTGATGAGTAGTTCTTTCCCCCCTAGCACCCCCTCAATCGGCGGCGTAGGCCCCGGCAGTCAACCCATGGAAGAAGATGGTGGGGAACTCGAGTATATGGAAATGCCGTCAGAAATGACCACATATGCCATGCCCGATATTCCTGAGCCAGAAAACCTTGTTGGGCTGGATGAAGCCAAGAGAGTTATGTGTGAAATCAAAGCGGCTTTAGATGCTTATAAGGTCGGTGGAAGCACTATTATTATTGACCTTGCTGGCCTTGATGATGAAAACCAAGCTCTTGTTAACCAGGTGCTTGGCGAAGGAGAAGTTTCTGCTCTTGGTGATGGCGGTGCTATTCAAGCTCAAGAATCTGTCTTAGCAGGTGTTTGGCGGGTGCGCACTGGTAATGCAGAAGGCACAGTTATCAAAGATATTGTAGAAATTGCTGACTTCCCATCTTCAATATTAGACTTCACTTTCAACAAAGCTGCTCCAGCTCCGTTGCCAGTTCCAGATGAATTACCAGAAGGTGTTATGAATGCGACACCACTTGTTGTTGAGCTTGAAGATGCACTCAAAGAATATCAGCCCGGTGACTTAGCTCATGTTATTAACCTCACACTACTCCCACAAACTGATGAAGACATTACGTTTATGGGGAAACAACTAGGCTATGGCAACACAACCATACTCTCACGCGGCTATGGCAACTGCCGCGTTTCTTCAACAGCGACAAAGAATATTTGGTGGGTCCAGTTCTTTAATAGCCAGGATACGATCATCCTAAACACTATTGAAGTTACTGACATCCCTAATGTTACTTGTGCCGCGCAAGAAGATGTTGATGACAGCGCAGAACGGCTCGGAGAAATTATTGAGGTGTATATCGATCATGAGTGAGCCGGATGAATTTTACGCAGGTTCCTATGGTGGGAACAATGATAAAATTGAGGCTAATACTAGACTCGAGTGCAAAATTTGCTGGCACATTTATGACCCGAAAGAGGGGGATGATTACTGGCAAATACCAGCTGGCACCCCTTTTGCTAAATTGCCTGACCATTGGACTTGTCCTAATTGCGATGGCAAACGAGAAGAGTTTATGGTTGTGAAGGATTGAGTTTAGCCTTCACCATGAGAGATGATATGATGAACCTTGAAGACAGTACAGACACCAAAACTGATCAAACTTCTGAAGCACTTCCCTTGTCAGAGGCTGATCATGTTTCAGACAAAGAACCGGCTGAAATTGAGGATCATCATATTGTTTTAACCAAAGATGAAAACAGTGCTCTATTGGAGCGTGTTTTTCAACGTATACTAGAAACATCGATGTCAGATGTTCCAATATGCAATGACAAGTTAAAAGTTGAAGCTATTGCATATGGCCCCGTTGAAACCGAGTGGCTTGGTGTTTTAGTGACACCTTGGTGCATGAATTTCATGCTTCTCTGTACAGAGGAAACTGAAGGGTGGGACGTCAAACGAACAGGGCTGAAATTCAATCATATTTTTCCTGCTGGACGGTTTGAATTTATATCTGGGAAAGATGATGAACTTGGTCCTTATCGTATGTGCTCATTGTTTTCTCCAATGTTTCAATTTGGTGATCATAATTCAGCAATGCAAACGGCAGCCCTCTCTTTAAAGACATTGATGGACGCTACAGAAGGCGAAGACATCAGTGAACAAGAAAAAGAAATGAATATGATTTGGCGGGGTGAATACCCTGAAGAGCCGCAAGAGGCTGTTGACGATGAAGCTGACTTAGATAGTGAAGACGATTTGAGCGCATCTTCTACTATCGAGGAGAGCACACCTCGCGAGCCGGTTGAACTTAGCCGGCGAGATTTTTTAAGAGGTGGTAATAATAAAGATACTGAGGCTGCAACCATTACATCAACAGGGAACGAGTAAAATTCATGAATCCAGAAGGACAAATTGATATCACTTTGACTATTTTGCCTTCTGGCAAAAAAGAAGTGACTATTCTCAATAACCGTCCTGTGCATGCAGCCAAGTTACTTGTTGGAAAAACCATTGATGAGGCACTGACCATCATCCCTCTCTTATATCATGTTTGTGGGAAAGCTCAGGGGAACGCTGCAATTAGTGCTTTGCAAGCCGCAAAAAACACTAGATCAGATGAAACGACTTATTTATCACGCACTGTTCTTTCTGATGTAGAATTAATTCGTGAACATTTATTACGCATTTTCCTAGACTGGCCAGCCCTTCTTGAACCTGATGACTGTTCTTCTGAAGTCTCGCAACAAATGTCTGATTTTATGCGGTTTTCATCTGAGTTTGAGAAAGCTCTTTTTCATACAGAGAAACCTTTTTCACCTCACACAGTTGCAACACCTGAAAGAGAACCACTTTTTAAAACTTTCGGTGATTTAGAAACTTTTTTAGAATCCCACATTTATGGCTGCTCTCCAGATTTATGGCTGAAAGCAAAAGCACGCGATGTCATTTTTCATTGGATGAGGCAGGACAAGTGCCTATCAGCTCGAAGTTGTGCTGTCATTTTAGAGAACGGTTGGGCGCAAGAGGGACAAACCATTATTCCCTTTTTACCAAAGCTGACAGCAAATCAGTGTGCCTCACTTCTTTTCCCGAATAACAACTTACAAAACGATGAATTCATAGCGTCGCCAACTTGGAAAGAATTGCCACATGAAACATCTGCTCTTTCCAGGTGCCACCAACACCCTCTATTGAAGTTACTACTAGCCCATTGTGGCACGGGACTTCTCACGCGGCATGTATCTCGATTGGTCGAGTTGGCACTGGTTTATGCCCGTATAAAACACAACATTGGGCAGCTAGTTACATCATACCTTCCTGCTCAGATCAGGCGAGAAACCTCTATTTCAACAACACCGCATTTTGGCATTGGTATGGTTGAGGCTGCACGGGGTATACTTATACATGGTGTGCATCTAGAAGAAGATACGATCATAGACTATAAAATCCTTGCGCCAACAGAGTGGAACTTTCATCCTGAAGGTGTGCTATCAAATGCCTTATCAAATATTGAAGGCACAGACGAAGCTCATATTAAAGAGATGGCACATTTACTTATTCCTGCGATTGATCCCTGCACGAAGACTTCGCTGGAGGTGGCACATGCTTAAGCCAGGCGCACTTAAACTGGGGGTGTTTCATGCATGAGATGTCTTTATGTGAAGGTATTTTACAAATACTTGAAAATGAAAGTGAACAGAAGAACTTTAAAAAAGTGAAAAAGGTCGCTCTTGAAGTTGGACCGTTTTCCGGAGTTGAAGTGGATGCGCTTAAATTTAGTTTTGATGTTGTTATGAAAGGGTCTTTGGCTGAAGGCTCGGAACTTATAATTATAGATATGCCGGCAACGGCCTGGTGCATGCAATGCGCTGAGACAGTTACCATAAAACAAAGGTACGATGATTGCCCGTCTTGTGGTTCTGCTCAAATTCAGGTAACGGCTGGTGAAGAATTATCGATTAAAGAATTGGAGGTCGACTAATGTGTACAGTATGTGGCTGCAGCAGTGGCAATCTTAAAATTGATGGACAGGCCAAAGATCATATGCTTGATCAACCGCATGACCATTCCCACGATCACTCTCATAGTCATGAGCACGGGCACGATCATCACGACCATGAGCATAGTCATGGCCATTCTGATGATCACGACCACGACCATGATCATAGTGACGAGCATACTCACGACTATGGACAAGGCCCAGCACATGCGCATGCTCCCGGTCTGAGCCAAGCGCGCATGGTGCAAATAGAGAAAAATATTCTTTCTAAGAATGATGAATATGCCTCGACTAATCGTGCCTTCTTTAATGAACGTGGCATTCTTGCTTTGAATTTAGTCTCTAGCCCAGGTTCCGGTAAAACGACAACACTCTGCCGCACTATTACTGAGCTACAAGACAAGCATGTTTGCTCTGTTATTGAAGGAGACCAACAAACAGCTAATGATGCCGATCGCATTCGTGAAACGGGTGCAAAAGCCATTCAAGTGAACACCGGCAAGGGGTGTCACCTTGATGGGCATATGGTTGGTCATGCTCTTGGTAGTCTTAACCCTACAGAGGGAAGTTTTGTATTTATTGAAAATGTTGGTAACCTTGTTTGTCCTGCGAGTTTTGACCTTGGGGAAGCACACAAGGTTGTCATCCTCTCTGTGACTGAAGGTGAAGATAAGCCTTTGAAATATCCAGATATGTTCCATGCTGCAGATTTGATGCTTTTAAACAAAGTCGACTTGTTGCCGCATTTAGAATTTGATGTGGAAAAAACAATAGAGAATGCCCGCCGTGTTAACCCGGGCATAAAGGTTTTACAGATATCATCAACAACTGGTGAAGGTTATGGCGATTGGATTAATTGGTTAGAGGCTACATTAGCCTTAGCAACCACTGGGCATAATTTCAAAAACACTGCTGAAAAACAAACTGATGTAGAGATGACTGCCGTTGCTGAATAGGGCTTTTAAGATAGACGCTGCTTTAGGAGAAGAAATATGGATGTAGACCAACCTTCCATACTTGTCATAGATGATGAAGCGCGCAGTGTTGAAGCATTGGAGCGCATCCTTGAAGAAGATTTTGATGTAAAAACAGCAACGTCGATTGCTGAAGCTGAGAAAATTCTTGAATCGGAATATGTGCAAATTATTCTGTGTGACCAATGCATGCCGGACATGACCGGTGTTGAGTTTTTGAAAATCGCTCGCACGAAATGGCCCGATTTGGTACGCATCATCATTTCCGGTTATACGGAAGCTGAGGACATTATTCGCGGTGTGAATGAAGCTGGGATCTATCAATATGTCACCAAACCGTGGCAACCAGAATCGCTTCTACTCACACTGAAGAATGCTGCCGGGCTTTATGATTTACAGCGCAACAATGAACTACTTGCTATTGAACTGAAAATGTCATCTGACAGAGCTGAAAGTGTGATGCACACCAGGCGTAAAGAGCTCAAGGAAAGCTATTCCTATGACGACGGTATCATTCGTTCTGAAAATAGCCAGATGAATGAGATTTGCTCAAAACTAGCGCAATTAGCTCCTTATGATGTTTTTGTCCTTATTACCGGCGAATCTGGTACGGGCAAAGAGCTCGCTGCGCGTTCATTGCATTATAACAGCCTTCGTTGGAACAAGCCTTTTGTGGTTGAAAATTGCGGCGCTCTTCCTGATGAACTTCTGGAGAGTGAAATGTTTGGCCACAAACGCGGCGCTTTTACTGGGGCTGTTGAAGACCATGTTGGTCTGTTTGAGCGGGCGAATGGCGGTACTATTTTCCTCGATGAAATTGGTGAAGTTTCCCCTGCCTTTCAGGTGAAACTTTTACGGGTTTTACAAGAGGGCGAAATTCGCCCGGTTGGCTCTAGCAAAACGCGAAAGGTTGACCTTCGTGTGATTGCTGCCACCAATAAAGATTTGGAGAATGAAGTGCGCCTGGGTAATTTCCGGCAAGATTTATATTACCGCTTAGCTGGTGTAACCATTCTATTACCGCCTCTTCGCGATCGCAAAGAAGATGTTTTGCCCATTGCAAAAATTTTATTCGAACGAGCCAAAGTCAGTTTACAAAAAAATGTTGGTGATTTCACAGCAGAGACCAGTGATTGCCTCACTAAATATCATTGGCCTGGGAATGTTCGGGAGCTTATGAATGAAATTCAGCATATGGTTGTGATGGGACCTGAAAAACAAGATTTAACGGCAGATTTATTAAGTCCGCGTATTTTAAGGGCAGCACCGCCAGATGATGATGGCGTTTTAGAAGCCTTTGCAAGCCTTGATGGCACCCTTAAAGACCGTATTGAGGCACTTGAAGCACGCATAATCAAAGAAACGCTTATTCGCCATAAATGGAACAAGAGCCAGGCTGCTCGTGAACTTGGGCTCTCTCGTGTTGGCCTTCGATCAAAATTAGAAAGATATAGTCTTGATAAGATCGAAAGTTTTACGCATTCTGAAAGGAAAGCGAAACAGGATGGATAATTAAGCATATGAGCTCAGCCGACCAAAATGATCATGCTAAAAGTGACGGCTTAATCAATATTGCGGGGGTTGGAGACCATATTGCCTTATCTGGGAATAATGAAGAGGCATGGATTGATGTTATCCAGAAAATGGATGAGGTCTATGCCGACCATGTTCGCTATCAATTAGAGCTAGAGCAGAAAAACGTTGAACTTGAAGATGCGCAAGCATTTATTGGTAGTGTTTTATCTTCCATGACTGATGTGCTGATTGTGTGTGATACGAGAGGCCGTATTCAACAAGCTAATGACGCTTACCACAAACTCTCTGATTGTAACGACGAAGATCTGCGTGGCAAAAACTTGCAAGATATTTTTGCACCTTGCTCAGCACCTTGTGTCTCTAATCTTACCCAAAACATTCGTGATCAGGAAAAAATTGAAGATAAAGAACTTTTCCTCCTCGATGGTGAGGGAAATGAAAGCCTCTTTTCAATGAATTGCTCAGCTCGTTATGATCACGAGGGACGTTTTGTTGGCATTGTGCTCATCGGACGGCATTTGGGGGAATTGCGCCGCGCGTATAAGGACCTTGATCAGGCACACCAAAAATTACGCAATACACAACAACAATTGGTGTTTGCTGAAAAAATGACAGCCCTTGGCCGATTGGTAGCTGGTGTTGCTCATGAACTGAATAATCCGATTAGTTTTGTGTTTGGCAACATGCATGCCCTGCGCCGTTATGGAGAGAGGATCACAAAGTACCTCAAAGCAATTGATAGTGGCACCGATAGTGTTCAACTGGTGCAAATGCGGCAGGACTTAAAAATTGACCGTATTGTCACGGATATTAACCCGCTTGTAGATGGCACTCTTGAAGGTGCTGAGCGGGTGAGTGAAATTGTTCAAGAATTGCGCCGTTTTTCTTCTGTGCAAAAAGAAACACAAGAGCCCTTTAACATTGTCCGTGTTATTAAAACTGCGGGACATTGGGTTTCTAAGTCTGTTACTAGCAAACATCAATTTATCTACGATATGCCAGAGCGACTTGAGTTGATCTCTCGGCGCGGGCCTGTTCATCAGATTATGGTCAACTTATTACAAAACGCTTTAGATGTTGTTGATGGGCAGGAAGATGCGCAAATAACCATTCGCTCAGAAGAAACTGATAGCAAAATTTCTATTCACGTTCTTGACAATGGCCCAGGTATTCAGGGCACAGCTATTGATCAAATTTTCGAGCCCTTTTTTACAACAAAATCTCTGGGACAGGGCACAGGCCTTGGACTTTATATTAGCTATGGCTTGGCTGAAGAACTTGGCGGCAAACTCACGGCTAGTAACCACCCAGAAGGTGGTGCCGAATTTATTTTATCTTTACCTAAGCAGAGTGCGTAGATGAACAAACCAGTTAGTAAATCTGAGATAGAAAAACTCTCTCCCAAGGCTGAGAAGCAAACACTTCTCTGGTTGCAATCTGGCGGCTGCGGGGGGTGTTCACTCTCGCTTCTATGTGCTGAGGGCCCAGACTTGATAACAGGGTTTGAAGCTGCTGGCATTGAGGTTTTGTGGCACCCCTCTTTGAGTTTGGAAACAGGTGCTGAATTTATTGATATTCTCAATAGGATCATCTCCGGTGAGCAACGGCTTGATTTCTTATGCCTTGAAGGCTCTGCTATGTGTGGGCCCAATGGCACTGGTAAATTTCATATGATGGCAGGCACTGGCCGCCCAATGATTGACTGGATTAAAGACCTGTCATCCCATGCGAAGCATGTGGTTGCTGTTGGTTCTTGCGCAGCTTTTGGAGGTATTACGGCCGCTGGTGACAATGAAGTTGAAGCGGTTGGCCTTTCTTATGATGGCAAGGAGCCTGGCGGTTTGCTTGGCTCCGAATTTCGCTCACAATCTGGTTTGCCTGTTGTGAATATTGCTGGGTGCCCAACTCATCCGAACTGGGTGTTAGAGACTTTAATGTCGATGGCTTTTAACTCTTTTAGTACAGCTCAGATGGATGACCTTGAGCGCCCTCGTTCTTATACGGACCATCTTGTTCATCATGGCTGCCCTCGCAATGAATTTTATGAATTTAAAGCCAGTGCTGAGCAACCTTCTGACCTTGGCTGCATGATGGAGCATATGGGGTGCCTTGGCACGCAAGCACGTGCTGATTGCAACACACGGCTGTGGAATGGAGATGGTTCTTGCTTGCGCGGTGGTTATGCATGCATCAATTGCACGGCGCCAAAATTTGAAGAGCCGGGTCATCCATTCATGGAAACACCGAAAATAGCTGGCATTCCGATTGGTTTGCCAACCGACATGCCAAAGGCCTGGTTTGTGGCGCTTGCCTCTTTGTCAAAAGCGGCGACACCTGATAGGCTGCGCGAAAATGCGACGGCGGATCATATTAAGGTGCCGCCATCTGGATCTGGAAGGGGTAAAAAGAAATGAGCCGGAAAATTATTGGCCCCTTTAACCGGGTAGAAGGTGACCTTGAAGTTCAACTTGAATTTGATGGCGACACGGTTACAGATGCCTGGGTTGTCTCACCTTTATATCGCGGGTTTGAGCGTATTCTTGTTGGTAAAGCACCTGAAGATGCTCTTGTTTACACACCCCGCATTTGTGGGATTTGCTCTGTTGCGCAATCTGTTGCTGCTGCTAAAGCTTTGCAAATGGCAAAAGGCTTGACGATGCCCCACAACGGGCGCCTTTCTCATAACCTCGTACTAGCTGCTGAAAACATTGCGGATCATCTCACTCATTTTTATCTGTTTTTTATGCCAGACTTTTGCCGTGACACGTATAAAACTGAAGCCTGGTTTCAAGAGGTTCAGCCACGTTTTAAATCTGTGCAAGGGACGTCTGCAAAAGAGATGCTAAAGGCGAGAGCTGAGTTTATGCATCTGCTTGG